>MIEI01000077.1 GCA_002095305.1 Pantoea brenneri | reverse complement strand
GTTCTCTTACTACATCTTCTTCATCATTTACTTTTCTGGTCCTATTATCGTTTTTTTCTCTGTGAATCCTTTCGTCATTTTCCAGACGAAGGATTGAAATGAATGGAGCGGGAGGAGAGTTATGTGTTTTTTCATCATTAGAGTTGTTTCGGTTGCGTTTTTTTTCATCATGTATGCCACAACCTGACTTGTGCTCGCCAGTATATTTGAAATACGATTGATTAACATTCTCGGATCTGTAACTGCAAGGTGTTGCTTTTATTCTGCACTTCAGATAGGGGCATAAAAATTCAGTTGTTCGAACATAAAAATCATCCATACCCCTAAGGTCATTACCATGCACAATATCATCAGTTGAACTATCCTTCGCTACCGTCAAAACTCATGCCCTCGTTAAGTTGCCTTTAACAACATAATAACGAAATGACAACACGGTGATCAATAAAAGTTACTTAACTTTAAAGTGCAACATTACTCCTTAAAATTCAATTATTTACATCAATTAAACCTAATCTTCACTCCTTTCTCTATCAACTGACATTAAGGGTGCGTTGAGTTGGTGTTCTTTAATTCCATGTTTGTGAGCATTATATTGCCATATCACAAATTGCTGTTTTAAAACTCTGACTTCTTCTTTGAGAGATTCATTTTTCAACTGCAAATTTTTTATCTGCTGTGAAGCAATATTAAGATTTGCAGGTCTTTTAACTTCGGATACTCCAGATTTTATGTTTTTCTTTTGAAATTCAAAAGCCCTTACTATCTCTTTATGCTGACTAAGGGATTGTCTTGTCGGTCTCTTACCCAAAAGCTCAGTAACAGAGTCACAAAGGTTTTCCCAGGTAAACTTACCCTGCTTTGAACTTTGCCAACCTGCAATACAATTTATAATTATTTGTAGATCTTTATTGGTTAGGTGTTTGGCCATTAATTTTCTCCTTGTTGTTTGTGATAATACTGTCATCCTTTTTCATTTCTAAAACACGAGACAGCTGTGAAAAATCGTCCCCATGCGTTCTTACAAGCGAACCATCAGGCAGTTCGGGGTTTTCCATCAATGCAATTATCCCCTTCACTCTTTCAAGTGTCTTGGTTTGATGCTGATACCACTTGTCAGCTCCAAGTTCCTCTTCACTGATAGCTTCTTTAGCCTTATCAACAAGGTCTTCGGTCGTATCAAGTAAGGACCTGAGCCTTTCGAGTTTCTGCTTCTCCCCTTTGACACATACCTGCTCACTACAGTTGATACAATCAAAGTATTTGCTACAGGGAGCAAAAGTATAATCATGTACACAATATCCATACTCAGTAGTATGAACAGCACCATGCTCTAACTTATTTTTTAATTCATGAATAGTTGAAATTTCAAAGTTCTCATTCACATCACTATCGCAGGGAATCATGTTATTTTGATTAATCCCCAGAGCTTTCACTTTTTCAATCATTTCATCTTCAGTGATGTGGTTGTAAACTCTGTTCTGGGTAATGGACACTCTACCTGACCACTTTGCTATGTCCAGTTCTCCGAGGCCTCCTCTCTGGGCGAGAGTGTTGAGTAAATGTCTTGCTTGATGAGTTCTGAGAAATAATGGTTTATTATCCTCATCGTGATAACCATGCCTTTCGAAAAGATTCTTATGCTTACTGATTTTTGAATAGCCTAACTCTTTGGAGAAGAAGGTATTTGTTATCTTAAACAAATCACTACCAGTTTGACGTTTCATGCTGAGCTGGTTATCGAATAGAGCACAAAGAGCATTACTGAAGCGAATATCCTTTTCCTTATCAAACCAGATTTCTCCGCCTCCTTCTTTTTTCATTTCTTCCTCAAGTATCTTACTTCTTGCTCTTGAATTTTCAGATAACTTTAACAATCTCTTAATTGCAAGTCTGGCAGTAGGAATCATAATTTCAGGTATCCACTTAATGTTTTCCCCAAAACCTTTCAATGAATAGAATCTCAGGCCATAGCATTCCTTTCCTTCACTGTTCTTTTCAATAATTTCACAATCAGCTCTAAGTGATAATATTTCAGTTATACGACTGGGAGCGCACATCAGCAATGCAAACACCGAAGTAACAAACAGGTCTCTTTCGTGCAGGTCATAATCCTGCATTGAAAAGATCTCACCAATTGCTCGTAATGCTCTTTCATTAGGCAGTTTCGCTAATCTGGCATTATCTGCATTATCAGAGATCGACAGCCTTGATTCAGGTGGTCTGATGTAACTACTCCACTTCATTAATCCACAATTAAGGAATTCTTTCTCATTCAGGAAAGCTACCAATCTCTCCATAAATTTACCACAACTATATGCAACCCCTTTAGTGTAGTTTTCATTAATGTCAGACAAGCACTCATCGAGAATGACTGGGTTTAGTGATTTTATATCACCAGACCCAGTAAAAACTAATAAATTTTTTTCAATCACCCTAAGCACAATTGGAAAAGTTAGTTTATCAAATCCTTTAAGATTAGAGCAAAAAATATAAGCTACATATGATTTGCAAAATCCAATGTAAGAGGAATCAAGATCTTCTGCTTTACTAAACGAGTCCAACTTAACATTCTTCATCTTAAATTTAGAAAATTTAAATATTTTCTTCCAATGATTGCTCTCCCAGTTGTTATCAAGTAGATTGCCACTTAGTTGTTCTTTACAATTTAGAATAAATTCGTTAAGGTTTTTCCCTGCTAAGATTTCTGTTTTATTCCTAAAATTAATCATATCACTTTCATTCATATCTATTGCTCCTTTGTAATTTTAAAGCCTCACATTTTTTTACTACTTCTTCGACAGCCATTATTGTTCTGTCTAATGTTTTACTCATAGTCTCGTCATTAGTATCAGTCATGATTCTTTCTCTTTGCTTTAATAAATGATCTCGTAGTTCTATATGGGGTGCATCAATAAATGGGCGAAAGTGATGGCAGGTATAACAAGGGACAGGAACATTAGCCCGGCATGATTTACAACCATCACATGCTCCAGTGACATCCCCTGATAAATCCCTTACTGCTAATTCATTTTTCTTTATTGAGTCATCACCCTGAATTTTACCTTGGAAAAAACCAGCATATTTTTGCATGTGATTTCCCACTGCTTCATCAATTCTTGCAACATGATCAGCATTAAATTCAACGTATACACCCGTATATTTAGTTGTAGAGTGATCTAATAGTTCTGCAATAACTAATTCGCTGGCACCTTCTCTCGCAGCTCTTGTGCCAACCGTATAACGAAATCGTCGAGGGTTTACATTTAATCTTTCATAAGTTCTTTCCGAAATAACATTTTCTGCTTCAGCAATAAAACCAAGTGTATTATTTATCTTTACAGAGTATTCGTGAGCTTTATCCGATACAAATATCTCTCTCAATTCCTTATTGATTTTGAAGCTTTCTAACTTTTGCATTGATATAAATAGCGGTGTATTTTCAATCTCTTTGTTAGTTAGCTCTCTTTTAAGTATGCAACGAGTTTGCTCAAGGCTCAAATCGCACTGCTTACGGAGTAAATCGTATAATTCTTTTGTCACTTGAAAATTCCTGTAAGCTTCCCTGAATCCCAAGCCTTGCTTTATCCTTGGGATACTAATGACATAAGAATAGTTATTCTCATTTACTTTTAACCTTTTTATATCAGATACCTTCATCTGTGAAATCTGTAGTGGCCTTCTTCCAGTTGCGCTTATCAGCAAAGCCATTGCTAATTGAGTAATATCTATGTTTCCCTTGTCATATGCTCTATAGCAAGCTTCAAGAAAAGATTGTAATTCGATATCAGTAAATGGGCCTTTAACTTGATCTCTTCTTCTTACAACTTCTCCTTTTTTGTTGTCAGGGATTATCAATTTGCATAAGAAATCATATGCATCTTCATCTATTCCAGAGTAGCCCAATTCATACCATTTTTTTATAAATATCCTTACAGATGACATAATATTATTGTTCTTGCCATCAGATCCTCTAAACCTCACAAGGGAAAACTCATCAACTCGCTTTGGATCTACAATTACAATAAACCTCCTGAAATTATTATTTATTAATTTAACTGAAGCAGGACTTAACTCACAAGCCAGATATTTAAGCACCTTTAAATATCCTTCCATTAATTCTTTATCAATTACATCCTTAACCATTTTAACATTTACCGTCACATTTCGGCTTAGCCTCCATGCCTCATCATTTAGGGAAAAGTAATAACCTTTCGTTTTAGCTTCATAAGCGCTCTCATTATCTTCACTATTAACATATACTTTTAACATTAAACACCTCCTCTATTGATCATATCTTTCTGCATATTCAGAGCTAACTCTGCGGCCTTGTTTTCGGTGAATCTTCTATTATAAGTAGAAGCAGTCCCAGAACCCTCTTTCCAGCCCATGAGTAAAGACCTCACTTGTTCTTGCTCATATTGATTTGGTGGACTTTCCATGCGGTCCATCTTTGAAGAAAATTCATAATTCCAGGTGTGTCTTAATTTATGCCCTGTCATTCTGGAAAGTTCGGGGCAAGATATCCTTAAGGCATTAATGATTTTATGATATGCCTGAATAGATAATGGTTCTCCAAACGTATTTCCCTTTTTATGACAAATAAAAAGATAACCACTATCCTTTTTCATTCTGTGCTTTCTTCTTTCGACTTTAATATAATTGGAAATCTCCTGACTTAAGTTATCAGATATAGACAACTTCCTACTTAATGTTTTAACGAGCGGTTGTTTAATCCTTGAGTCATGAGGATCATCAGCTCTTCTGTTTATAAAAATTGTCTGAGAACCTATATCAATATCTTCGATTTTGATGTTTAGTAGCTCTCCTGCCCTCAATCCCAGGTTATAAAGAATCAGTATCATTAGTCTGTTTCGCCTTTGAACATCAGAATTAAATGGATTCATTTCTGAACCTATTTTCAAAATCTCAAACAAAATATTAATTTGATTTTGATTGAGGTTTCTATCTTTTGCTGAATCTTGGTTCCTGAATCTGATCTTAGGTCTATGACTTTTCAATTTCGCAATGAATTTTTCAATAAGTTTGTGATCTCTTTTATAACTCACTGTGAAGAAGTCACATAACCATTCAAGATATTTAATAATTGCTGTTAATCTGAAGTACTGAGTATTACTATTAACCCTGCACCCGCTATCAAGATTTGCAACCTTCTCTTTTTTCATTCTCTTAGTTATAAATTCTTTTAGTCCATCAATCTCTTGAAGATTAAGAAACTCTGCTGCTCTAATCCTTGCCTCTATATCTATCTTATTAAAATTTAAAAACCTATAAAACAAAGCTATACTCGCTGAATGTAGCTCGATAGTTGAAATAGATTCGTTCTTCTTTCTTAATTCTGATGATATATATAAACATGGATAATAAAGTGGAATTTTTGAAACTTTATCCGTGATTATGCAACATCTCTCCCCTGTATCCATTTTTATTGTATTAGTTACTATTCTATCCATATGTCTCCTTATTTTATTTACATTATTTCAGTTCCAGTTTTGTCTAAAAAATCTTGCAAAATAGGTATATGTATAACCTACATAGAAAATGACCTATAAGTATATTGCAAAGAAATTATTGTCTTTTACTTAAAAAAATCAGTAATATCAAGTGGTTCTAAATCATTTATTGCATTTATGTATAAGGTAGATAGAAGGTATCTTCTATCTACCTTATACTAACTATTCACTAATTTATCCCTTGGTATATCTCACTTTTAAATAATTCCAGTAAAGTATTTTGCAACATTCCCCTGAATAAATCCTTTATATCTTGCATTTTTAAATTAATTCTAATTCATTTATTCATTAGAATTGTTATTTTATTAGCACACCAAAAACACTTAGTCAAATTTAATATACCATCCTATTTGTCCACTACCGAACTAAGGATCTTATAAAAAGATTTTTAAAGTTGATATTTTACTAACATGAAATCGTGGGTGAGGATGGTAGTTATAAATATAAAAACCAATTTTTAATAATGGGATATCAATAGAAGGCGTTTAGCTTAGCACTAAAAATAATTTCATTAAAAATAAAGTAAAGAAAGGCCAACCCAATAAAATGGATTAGCTAAAACATTTTCTAGATCATAAAATCATCAAGATTTTTACCAGTGTCGAGAGCATATTTTATAGCTTTAGGTGTACGCCCCTGCCCCGTCCAGCTTTTCTCATTGCCATTTTCGTCCGTATATTTATATTTTGCAGGTCGAGGATTACGGCTTGATTTTTGTTTTGCTGATGTTGAGCTTGACCCGTAGTTACCAAGTAGTTCCTGTGGATCAATCCCATCAGCAAGAAGTTGCTCACGGATAGCTTCAAGTTTTACTTTTCTCTCTTCTCTTTCTTTCATGCCTGACTCTTCTTCGTGACGCTTTTCTTCAACGATTGAAGTCATTTTTTCAAGGATTTCTTCGAGAATCTCCAGAGAAGTTTCGCGAGCTTGTGCTCTTAAGGTTCGGATGTTACTAAATACTTTGAAATCTTCGCTCATTGTAGAACTCCCCATATTAAAATTTATAAATTGCTAGAAATAGTTCACTCAATAATTGTAGCCGAATAATTTTGTGAGTCACCTATTAAAACTAAAATGATGTTAAAAAAGACTAATCAATCAGATTGTGCTAAAGCTCCTTTGAATCTTTCAAAAATTGATTTATTTCGTGTTTTTCTTGCAGAGCAATCGAATTCAGTATTATTTTCTTTAAGTATTCCACAAATTTCGAATGCCAGATTTCTCTCTCATTTGCCCATACCCAATCTTTGAGTAAAGCTTCTTCAACCGAAAGCCATATCAAAACATAGTCACTATCCCTGAGGTAACCTTTAAAAGCGTCATCTGTAATCCTGAGAGCATGACCGATAATCACCCTCCCCTTACTTATGCTCCAGAACGGTTGTGAGCAAGTAAGATCGGAAAGGGTTGTGAATGCCAATCCCCTAACCTGAGCGGCCTGCATGGTGCCACTGACTCTATGATTGTTTCGCCAAACACGAAGATCGCCAAGCAGATAATTTACTCGCTGATTTCGGGCTTTGCTTTCAGAAGACTGATACTGCACATAGGGTGGACCATCACCATTCTGGCGATAACGAGCAAGGGTTTTAACACTTACTCCTAAATACAGTGCTGCTAAATCTACCCCAATGGTGGCATCATCCGGCATGTCACCGAACAAACTCCAGACCTCTGACATCTCTCTCAAGGTTTCAATAGCACTCATGCTTGCTTCCCAGAATATTCAGGTATTGGTGGGTATTTTGCTGAAGCCAGTAAATTATTATATAACCCTGGCGCAGTCATCAGTATATGTAGCTCAATCCGCTGTAGTGCCTCAAAAACACGGTTTTTGTCTGGTTCAGCATATCTCTCGGTAGGATCGGTTGTGTTACGGTGATTCAGCAGCTTCTTTACAACAGCATATGAGCCAATTTCTTCAGCGATTCTGCCAAAGGTTCTTCTCAAGTCATGAGTGCCTAACTTAGCGATTCCGGCTTCTGCACATAGGTATTCCCTAAGTGTTTTACTGTCACTATAGTGCCCGCTTTTGCTTCGAGGTGATCGTGCCGGAAACACCCATTTCCTACGGTTTGCCTTTGTTTCCTTATCAAAAACTAGCTCCCTTCTGTCCTCTAACAAGCATTTGGCAGCATCGCAAATAGGAAGCTCATGATTTGTCCTGTTCTTGGTATCAAAGAAGAAAATTTTCCTGTTAGTCAAATCGACATAGCTCGTAGTCTTTGCTTCTTCTATTGATAGCTCCTCTCTCCAGCATAGAGAAGCCGTTTCTTCCTTTCTCGCACCAAGCAACACCGTTAGCAGGAGATAATCGCAACCAAGACGGTTAAAGGTTCTCTTGTGGTGTAGTGCATCCAGAAACTTACCCAATGTATCTTTTGCTGAAAGCGGATTTCTCACACCTTTTGACTGATAGCTTTCTTCCAGTTCAGAGCGACTACGATATTTCTTTTGCACTCTGAGCACAGTGAATGGGTTGTAAGTAAGAACAGGCAGTCTTTGCTGGCTCTGGGCATTCATAGCCTCAACATCGATAGAATGTTGTACTGCTACATTTGCCCATCTGAAAGTCTGCTCAGCCGTCGTTCTGGTCTTTGAGGCTATCTCATCAAACTTCTTGAGAATGAGGCTTCCTGTAAGGTCACGGACTCGATACCGCTCCCACTCTTTAAGCTTTTGTTCCGCTTTATCGAGCACCCGGATTGAATTTGGTTTTGCTGGTTTGCTTCGTCCTAAGAGGTGCTGACGATATTGAGCAAAAATCTCACTGAGGGTCAGCTCTGCGATATCAGCTTCTCGTTTAACTGTATTTGGGTTTCTTTTAGTAGATTTCATCGATTGTGCATAGGTTCTCGCAACTTCACGAGCCTGATCAATCGATGCAAAATCCGATACATTACCAATCGTTGCTCTGATTACCTGTGAAGGTGACTTGCCCTCTGAAGGACTTCTGTCCCCTCCTGAAACTCTTCTCTGGATGATATAGGTCTTCTTTGTTGTACTGATCTTTACACCAAAGCCTACGGGTGAATCACGGTGGCTGTCAGTGATAAGATACGGCTTACCAGAAATGTTAGGCACATACACAACTCGTCCGTCTGAATCTAACTCAGGTTTGGTATCTATCGATAACTTATTGATAATTATTGATTGATTCAGAGTCATCTTCACAGTTGTTGCCTCATGTATACCAGAAGAGCCATGTTGTATTCTCGATAGTAGCTAGAATACATCAGGCATACAAATTTTCGGATTTAGATGGATTTATCAGGGTTTCAAATGGGGCCACTTGAGTACTTCTAAAGCCATAAAAACGAGTTAATTCAATATGAAAGAGTCTACAGATAAGGACTTTTCAACCCATACGCCAATGATGCAGCAATACCTGCGACTCAAGGCGGAACATCCTGACATTTTGCTGTTTTACCGGATGGGCGATTTCTACGAGCTGTTTTATGACGACGCCAGACGCGCCTCGCAGTTGCTGGAGATTTCACTCACCAAACGCGGCGCTTCGGCTGGCGAACCGATTCCGATGGCTGGCGTGCCCTATCACGCCGTTGAGAGTTATCTGGCGAAGCTGGTGCAGCTGGGCGAATCCGTCGCCATCTGCGAGCAGATTGGCGATCCCGCCCTGAGCAAAGGGCCGGTTGAACGCAAAGTGGTACGCATCGTCACGCCCGGCACTATCAGTGACGAAGCACTGCTGCAGGAGCGTCACGATAACCTGCTGGCGGCGATTGTTCAGAGCCCGCGCGGCTTTGGCTACGCAACGCTGGACATCAGTTCTGGCCGTTTCCGTCTGAGTGAACCGGGCGATGCGGAAACCATGGCAGCAGAATTGCAGCGCACTAATCCTGCCGAACTGCTCTATCCGGAAGATTTTCAGGCGATGTCGCTGATCGATCAGCGTCGTGGCCTGCGTCGTCGTCCGCTGTGGGAATTTGAGATCGATACCGCACGTCAGCAGCTCAATCTGCAGTTCGGCACCCGTGATCTGAACGGTTTTGGCGTCGAAAACGCGCATCTTGGCTTAAGTGCGGCGGGCTGTCTGCTGCAATATGTTAAAGATACCCAGCGCACTACCCTGCCCCACATCCGTTCCCTCAGTATGGAACGGCAGCAGGACAGCATCATTATGGATGCGGCGACCCGCCGTAACCTGGAGATCACCCAGAACCTGGCCGGCGGTACCGACAACACCCTGGCGGCGGTGCTGGATAAAACCGTCACCCCAATGGGCAGCCGGATGCTGAAGCGCTGGCTGCACATGCCGCTGCGCGATGCGCGCATCATCAATCAGCGTCAGGAGTCGATTGCCGAGCTGCAAAATCTCAGCGAAACCCTGCAACCGGTGCTGCGCCAGGTGGGTGACCTCGAGCGTATCCTGGCGCGTCTGGCATTGCGTACCGCGCGTCCGCGCGATCTGGCGCGGATGCGTCATGCGTTCCAGCAGCTGCCTGAGCTGAATCAGCTGCTGGCGGAAGTTGAGTCGACCCAGTTAAAACAGCTGCGTACCCAGATGGGCGAGTTTACCGCTTTACGCGAACTGCTGGAGCAGGCGGTGATTGAGTCGCCGCCGGTGTTGATCCGCGACGGCGGGGTAATCGCGCCCGGCTACAACGCCGAGCTGGATGAGTGGCGCGCCCTCGCCGACGGTGCCACCGATTATCTCGACAAGCTGGAGATACGCGAACGCGAAAAGCTGGGGCTGGATACCCTTAAGGTCGGCTTCAATGCGGTCCATGGTTACTACATTCAGGTCAGCCGCGGTCAGAGCCATCAGGTGCCGATGCACTATGTCCGCCGCCAGACGCTGAAAAATGCCGAGCGCTACATCATTCCGGAACTGAAAGAGTACGAAGACAAGGTGCTCACTTCGAAAGGCAAGGCGCTGGCGCTGGAAAAAAGTCTGTATGAGGCGCTGTTTGACCAGCTGCTGCCGCATCTGGAAGCGTTGCAGCTTAGCGCCGCCGCGCTGGCAGAGCTGGACGTGCTGAGCAACCTGGCGGAACGCGCCTGGTCACTCAACTATTGCCGTCCGGTGTTGCAGGACAAACCGGGGATTAAAATCAGCGGCGGCCGCCATCCGGTGGTTGAACAGGTTCTGAAAGAGCCGTTCATTGCTAACCCGCTTTCGCTGGCACCGCAGCGCCGGATGCTGATCATTACCGGCCCCAATATGGGCGGTAAAAGTACCTATATGCGGCAGACCGCGCTGATTGCACTGATGGCCTGGATCGGCAGCTTTGTGCCAGCTGATGAGACGCTGATTGGGCCGCTTGACCGTATCTTCACCCGTGTCGGCGCGGCTGACGATCTGGCGTCCGGCCGCTCGACCTTTATGGTAGAGATGACCGAAACGGCCAACATTCTGCATAACGCCACTGAAAACAGCCTGGTGCTGATGGATGAGATTGGCCGCGGTACTTCAACCTACGACGGGTTGTCGCTGGCCTGGGCCTGTGCCGAAAATCTGGCAAACCGCATCAAGGCGATGACGCTGTTCGCAACGCACTACTTTGAGCTGACCACCCTGCCGGAAAAAATGGAAGGTGTGGTCAATGTGCATCTTGATGCGGTGGAGCACGGTGACACCATCGCCTTTATGCACAGCGTGCAGGATGGCGCGGCCAGTAAGAGTTATGGTCTTGCTGTCGCCGCACTGGCGGGCGTACCGAAGGAAGTGATCAAGCGGGCGCGTAACAAGCTGAAGGAGCTGGAGACGGTTTCAAACCATACCGCCTCATCGACGGTGGATGGTTCGCAACTGCCGCTGCTGGTTGAAGAGACCTCGCCGGCGGTGGAAGCCCTTGAAGCGCTGGACCCGGATACCCTGACCCCACGTCAGGCGCTGGACTGGATCTATCGTCTAAAGTCACTGGTGTAATAACTGCGCGCATCGGGCTGAAGCCCGATGCGCGCAGGCTTTGCAGGCGCGCCAGGGTAAGGCGCTGAGCACTTCTTCTGCGGGTGAGTCGCTTATCTGCGGGCAACTATTATTTTAAATGGAAGTCCGTTGCCTGCAGGCAAATCAGTTCTCTGCGCGCAGATCGATTTTCTGCCGCAGAATCAGTTATCTGAACACAAATCGCTTATCGACTGGCAAAACATTTTTCTGCAGGTCAATCAGTTCTCTGTGAACAAATCACCTATCTGCACGCAAATCAGCTCCCTGAATGCAAATCACCTTTCACCCGGCAAATCACCTTTCTGCAGGCATAAAAAAAGCGGTGGTTTTCACCACCGCTTTTTAGATTCACACCTGAATCAGAGACTCACGACGCGATTATTCCCGAAAAAGTGCTTCGATGTTGAGGCCCTGCGCCTGCAGGATTTCGCGCAGACGACGCAAACCTTCAACCTGAATCTGACGGACACGCTCACGGGTTAAACCGATTTCACGGCCCACATCTTCAAGCGTTGCCGCTTCATAGCCTAACAGGCCAAAACGACGTGCCAGCACTTCACGCTGCTTGGCGTTCAGTTCGAACAGCCATTTGACGATGCTTTGTTTCATGTCATCGTCTTGCGTGGTGTCTTCCGGACCGTTGTCTTTCTCATCGGCCAGAATATCCAGCAGCGCTTTTTCAGAATCACCGCCTAACGGCGTATCGACTGACGTAATGCGTTCGTTGAGACGCAACATACGGCTTACGTCATCAACCGGTTTATCCAGCTGCTCTGCGATCTCTTCCGCGCTTGGCTCATGGTCAAGCTTGTGGGAGAGTTCACGCGCAGTACGCAGATAAACATTCAGTTCTTTAACAATATGAATCGGCAGACGAATGGTACGGGTTTGATTCATGATCGCCCGTTCAATAGTCTGACGAATCCACCAGGTAGCATAAGTTGAGAAACGGAACCCGCGCTCCGGGTCAAACTTCTCAACGGCACGAATCAGGCCGAGGTTACCTTCTTCAATCAGGTCCAGCAGGGCTAAACCACGATTGCTGTAACGACGGGCAATCTTCACTACCAGGCGTAAGTTACTTTCGATCATGCGGCGGCGGGAAGGAATGTCACCTCGCAATGCACGGCGAGCAAACAGCACTTCTTCCTCGGCCGTTAACAACGGAGAATAGCCAATCTCCCCGAGATAGAGCTGCGTCGCATCTAATACACGCTGCGTCGCACCCTGGGACAACAACTCTTCTTCCGCTACGTCGTTATCACCAGGTTCGTTTTCGACGAGAGCCTTCTCATCAAAAACCTCAGCTCCATTCTCCTCGAATTCCGCGTTCTCATGTAACTCGTTTACTTTCAGCGTATTCTGGCTCATAAGCGGCTCCTACCCGTGATTCCAGGGCAGAACATCAAAAGGTGCGTTCTGCCGGATTATCGCTGCGGTAAATAACGCAACGGGTTTACGGATTTCCCCTTGTAACGAATTTCAAAGTGTAATCTTACTGAACTGGTTCCGGTGCTACCCATGGTCGCGATCTTCTGCCCCGCCTTAACTTCCTGTTGTTCCCGGACCAGCATTGTATCGTTATGGGCGTAAGCACTCAGATAATCATCATTGTGTTTAATGATGATCAGATTACCGTAACCCCGGAGTGCGTTACCTGCGTAAACCACCCTTCCTGAAGCGGTGGCGACGACAGACTGTCCGCGCGTTCCGGCGATATCGATACCCTTGTTGCCCCCTTCGGCGGCAGAGAAGTTATCGATAATCTTACCATCGGTCGGCCAACGCCAGCTTCCTACCGGCGTAGAGCTATTGGTTGTGCTGCTGACCGTTGGCGGTGCGGTAACCACTGGAGCTGTTGTCGATGCAACATTTGCTCCTTTCGAAGGCAGCAGTTTACTGCCGCCCGAACTACCCGAATCATCAGAATACGTAATAACAGGTTGCTGTGCAACAGCGGCAGATTTAATTTGTGGCGCGGTCGGGACGCCGCCCTGCGTTGCATCAGCAACGGTAATGGCATTGCCACCGGTAATCGGCTGGCCGGAACCGTTGCCGATCTGCAAAGTTTGCCCGACATTCAGGCTGTAAGGCGCAGGAACGTTGTTACGCTGGGCTAAATCACGGAAATCGTTGCCGGTAATCCAGGCGATGTAAAACAACGTGTCGCCGCGTTTTACGGTATATGTTTCACCGGAGTAGCTACCTTTAGGAATATTCTGATAACTGCGGTTGTACACAATTCGGCCGTTTTGCGTCTCAACATTATTATTGGTACTAATCATTCCACCACTGCTGGGCGCAGATGCTGCATTTCCGCTTAACATTCCTCCCTGCCCCGGCATAGTGGGAACACCGCCTGAGGCGCTTGCCGCGCCACTCTGGCTGCTGTTCATGCCGCCACCATCACCAACGCGGCTAATGGGTGCTTGTGTGTTGTCGCTGGAGCTACAGCCTGCCAGCCAAAAACCTACCAGTGAAAGCGCCGCCAGACGGCGTAACTGAAAAATTGTGCTTCCCGTGCTCATTGATCCCCCGTGATGGCAACCCTGATGTACCTGTTTCACTGTACTTGCCAGCAGAATACTCTGCACGGCGCGATAAAATATGCGTTTTCGTTGATTAAAATGGATAGTAACAATATCAAGTACGTGGTGCCATGAAACAGTTGTGAAGAAATACGAAGCGGGTCAGGCGAGATCGCCCTGAACCAGCGGCACAAACCGCACCGGCTCAATCGTCTCTTCAATAATTTCTTCGCCCTGACGACGCAGACGTTTCAGCACCTGCTGGTCTTCACCAACTGGCAGCACCATAATGCCGCCTTCTGCCAGTTGCGCTATCAGCGCAATCGGAATTTCAGGCGGGGCGGCGGTGACGATGATGGCGTCGAACGGCCCGCGTGACGGCCAGCCCTGCCAGCCATCGCCATGTCGGGTCGAGACATTATGCAGATCGAGCTGCTTCAGTCGGCGCTTGGCCTGCCACTGCAACCCTTTGATGCGCTCAACCGAATACACATGATCCACCAGATGGGCAAGAATCGCGGTCTGATAGCCGGAACCGGTGCCGATTTCCAGCACCCGTGAATGCGGATTCAGCGCCAGCAGCGCCGTCATTCGCGCCACCATATAAGGTTGCGAGATGGTCTGGCCGGAGCCGATCGGCAGAGCCACATTATCCCAGGCCTTGTGTTCAAAAGCCTCGTCGATAAAACGTTCACGTGGCACATCGCTGATGGCTTTCAGCAGGTTTTCATCATCAATCCCCTGCTGACGCAGCTGTGACAGCAATGTCTCAATACGCCGATTCACCATGCCAGATTCACCTCAGCTTTAGCCAGCCAGTCATTCAGCACATCCTGCGCGCTGTGCGCGGTCAAATCGACATGCAGAGCCGTGATCGAAACATAGCCCTGATCAACCGCGGCAAAGTCGGTATCCGGGCCTGCATCCAGTTTCTCACCCGGCGGGCCAATCCAGTAAAGCGTATTGCCGCGCGGATCCTGCTGGGCGATCACCTGATCGGCAGGATGCCGGCTACCACAACGCGTAACGCGGATGCCCTTCAGCTCGGCCAGCGGCAGATCCGGCACGTTGATGTTAAGAATGCGGCCAGTGCGCAGCGGTTGCTGAGTCAGGGCCTTAAGGATAGCGCAGGTGACCGCTGCCGCAGTGGCATAGTGCTGGTGGCCATTAAGCGATACCGCGACGGCGGGTAAGCCAAGATGACGCCCTTCCATCGCCGCCGCCACCGTGCCGGAGTAGATCACATCATCGCCCAGGTTAGGACCGGCGTTGATACCGGATACCACGATGTCGGGACGCGGCTGCATCAGCGCGTTGACGCCCAGATAGACGCAATCTGTCGGGGTGCCCATCTGCACCGCAATATCGCCATTCTCATGAGTAAAGGTGCGCAGCGGCGTTTCCAGGGTTAAGGAGTTCGAGGCACCGCTTCGGTTACGATCGGGCGCGACGACCTGCACGTCAGCAAAGTGCCGCAGGGCTTTCGCCAGCGTTTGAATACCTGGCGCATGAATGCCGTCATCGTTGCTGAGCAATATCCGCATTTTGTTCTGACCTTTTTTTATTCGACTGGTCGCCGTGACTGGACCCGTTTGAACTGCATGGCAACAGGTGAAGACCGGACAGCGATTTTTGCATTCTAGCGAGGCACGCAACGAAGTGGTAGGCGTAAATCATACTACTGCGGGGGTTTGCCGCAACAATACCCACAATCGGGGTAATGTTGCAGCAGGGATTACTCGTCAATATTATCAAGCGCATCGGCGTGGGTGAGCAGTTCTCTCACCACGCTGGTGGCAAAGCTACCCGCAGGCAGCCAGAAAGCCAGTTCCAGCGTCGCCTCATCACACCAGTTCCAGTGCAAATCCCGCGGCACCACCAGCATCGCCCGGCGGGCGGCATCGACACGTTCGCGCGTCATCAGACTCAGCAAGGTGGTGGCATCAGCCAGCGCCTGCTGTTCAAAAGCCAGCGCATCGGCCTGTGGCCCGGCTTCACCATCGCCGGGCAACGGAGCGGTAATGCGCAGCTCGTGCTGATCGACGCGTGTTTGTAAGGATACAAGTTCATCGGGCTGGGCGACGAACCAGCTGCCGCGACCGGTAAGCTGCAGCGCATCACCGTTCATCACCTGGCTGAGACTACCCTGCTGTTGCAGGCGCGCGCTGGTGACCTGATTAAACAGTGCACTGCGCGCAGATGACAGCAGCAGGCTGCGCTTATTCCGGTCGCGCACCATAATCTCATTGCGCGCCCACTTCTCCGCCATGATCAGATTGTTGCCGTTGCGGCCAAAACGCTGCTCGCCAAAATAGTTCGGCACGCCAGCATCGCGTATCTGCGCCAGCCGGGCTTCCGCCGCCTGCCGATCGCTGATCTGGCGAATGACCAGACGGAAAGCATTGCCCGCCAGCGCACCGATGCGCAGCTTACGCTTGTGGCGCACCGCCTGCAGAATCTCTACCCCTTCCAGTGCAAAACCGCGCAGATCCGGCATCGCATTGCCCGGCAGGCGAAAACAGAGCGTCTGCTCGGTAACCGCATGCCGATCTTTCATGCCGGCGTAGCTCATATCACGCGGGTGAATGCCGAGGTATTTGGCCAGCGCTTCAGCGACAAAGCGGGTATTGGCACCCACTTTGCGGATGCGCACCAGCAGATGCTCGCCTTCCCCATCCGCGCCATAGCCGAGATCCTCAACCACCACAAAATCTTCTGGCTTAGCTTTGATTACGCCGGTAACAGCAGGCGCACCGTGCAGATAATGCAGCATCACTGGCTGTCGGCTTTGAGCAGCAGGGCCACCGCCTCACAGGCGATCCCTTCGCCACGACCGGTAAAACCAAGCTTTTCGGTGGTAGTGGCTTTTACGTTGACCGCATCCATATGGCAGCCGAGATCTTCAGCGATATTGATGCGCATTTGCGGCACGTGTGGCAGCATTTTCGGCGCCTGGGCAATCAGGGTGACATCGACGTTGCCGATGCGGTAGCCTTTGGCTTCAATACGTCGCCAGGCTTCACGCAGCAGGCCGCGGCTGTCTGCGCCTTTGAAGGCGGGATCGGTATCCGGGAACAGCTTCCCGATATCACCCATTGCCACCGCGCCTAACAGCGCGTCAGTCAGCGCATGCAGCGCCACGTCGCCATCAGAATGGGCGATAAAACCGTGTTCAAACGGGATTCGCACGCCGCCAATCACCAGCGGACCCTCGCCACCGAAGGCGTGAACGTCAAAACCGTGACCGATACGCATCATGCGCTCTCCTTTAATTGAATCTGACTCAGATAAAAAGCCGCCAGCGCCAGATCTTCTGGCCGGGTGACTTTGATGTTATCGCTGCGTCCGCTCACCAGCTCCGGATGGTAGCCGCAGTACTCCAGCGCCGACGCCTCATCCGTGATGGTCGCGCCTTCATTCAGCGCGCGCGTCAGGCAGGCGGTGAGCAATGCATGCGGGAAAAATTGCGGGGTTAAGGCGTGCCACAGATCCTCGCGCTCCACGGTATGGGCGATGGCCGCTTTGCCCGGCTCGCCCCGCTTCATGGTGTCGCGCACCGGGGCAGCGAGAATCCCGCCAACGTGGCTCTGATGCCGCACGTTTAGCAGACGCTGAAGATCGTCCGGATGGAGGCAGGGGCGCGCCGCATCGTGCACCAGCACCCAGGCGGAGCCTTTCGCTGCCTGCAGTCCGGCCAGTACCGATTCAGCGCGCGTCTCTCCGCCGATGACCCGCACCACACGCGGATCGCGTGCCAGCGGCAACGCGGCAAAATGCTGGTCATCGGGACTCAGGGCGACAATCACCAGTTTGATAGCGGGATGGGAAAACAGGCGTGCAATGCTGTGTTCCAGAAGGGTGTGCTGACCAATCGTCAGATACTGTTTAGGACAGGTTGCCTGCATCCGGCTGCCGATCCCGGCAGCGGGCACCACGGCAATCACATCCGCAAGGGAGGACAGATTGTTCATGTTTTATCGTTGTTGGTTAAGCGCTGCTTGTTGCGCGTTGCGTTTGTTCTGGTCAGGCACCAGGCGATAGAAGGTTTCACCAGGCCTAATCATGCCCAATTCATTGCGTGCGCGTTCCTCGATCGCTTCAGAGCCGCCATTGAGATCGTCAATTTCGGCAAACAGTTGATCGTTACGCGATTTAAGTTTGGCGTTATTCGCCTGTTGCACCGCGACGTCATCGTTGACGCGCGTATAGTCATGGATGCCATTTTTTCCCAGCCACAATGAATATTGCAGCCAGCCAAGCAGCACCAATAGCAGTAACGTCAGTTTTCCCATCCCGCCCCCTAAAAACGGCCCAATCATCCCATAACTTTGCGCAGGACTCCACACCAGCGGCGAAAATGGCGCGCTTTGCTGCGCGTCTGCGCAAAATATGAATCAGTGGGGTAAACCAGGCGGGAAAAGTTTTGTAACCTGCCGATGCGTTTGCACATCAGCGTGGCGGCAATGGCGGTTACCAGCCGGAGAGAAAGGCGAACATTAACCAGAACAGGCAAATCACCAGAATCACCGTGGCGAGTGTGGTCCACAGCAGTTGTCCACGCAGTAAGGTGTTAAGCGCGATACCCATCAGCACCGATACCGGCAGCAGCGCAAGGAAGAACGGCCAGGTGTAGAGAAAGAAAAACAAGGTGTTAGAGCCGTACAACAGGAACGGTATGGCCAGGGCGCACCAGTAAGCAACAAAGCCGATGATGCCGCCCGGCAGTGATGAGTGCGGCTCATCCCGGGTGCGTTCATCTTTGCGAGCCAGCATGGGGGTAATGTTTTGCATAGGGGTCCTGTTGACGCGAAGGCGGCAAATCAGCTTCGATTTGCCGCTGTCTGTTCAGGATCTGATGATATCGCGGTCACGCAGCAGGTCTAACAATTGGGCGGCAAGTTTTGTAACCAATTGTTCGCCCTCAAGCTGGATATCCGGGCTTTCTGGCGCCTCGTATACGCTATCGATACCGGTGAAATTACGCAGTTCACCAGCGCGTGCTTTGCGATAGAGTCCCTTGGGATCGCGCGCTTCGCATACCGCCAGCGGCGTATCGACAAACACCTCAATAAACTGGCCCGGTTCCAGCAGATCGCGCACCATCTGACGCTCAGCGCGGTGCGGCGAAATAAAGGCGGTCAGCACCACCAGTCCGGCGTCCACCATCAGTTTCGCCACTTCGCCGACCCGACGAATGTTCTCTTTGCGATCGTCATCGCTGAAGCCGAGATCGCGGCACAGCCCGTGACGCACATTGTCGCCATCCAGCAGGTAGGTGCTGACGCCAATGCGATGCAGCGCCTGCTCCAGCGCGCCCGCCACGGTTGATTTTCCCGAGCCAGACAGCCCGGTAAACCACAGCACCACGCCCTGATGGCCATGCTGCTGTTCACGTGCGGCGCGGGTCACCGGATGGTCATGCCACACCACATTATCATCGTGGCCGGCCATTATTGACCGCCCAGCAGATCGCGCGCGTTCCAGTGTGGGAAATGACGGCGCACCAGCGCATTCAGTTCCAGCTCGAAGGCGCTGAACTGTCCCTGATGGGTCGGCGCATCCTGTTTCGGCTGATGGATCATGCCGGCACCCACGGTGACGTTGCTCAGGCGATCGATAAAGATCATGCCGCCGGTCACCGGGTTCTGTTGATAGCTGTCGAGCACCATCGGCTCATCAAAGGTCATCTCAATCAGGCCAATGCCGTTGAGCGGCAGCGAATCGACATGGCGCGTTTCCAGCGAGTTGATCTCCACCTGATGCAGCACTTTCTCAACCCGGCCACGCGCTTTTTTGCCGGCGATTTTCACGTCGTAGCTCTGGCCAGCCTGCAACGGCTGCTCTGCCATCCAGACCACATCCACGCTGGCGGACTGGACGGCACTCAGCTCAGCGCTGGCATCCACCAGCAGATCGCCACGGCTGATATCAATCTCATCCTGCAGCACCAGCGTAATCGCTTCACCGGCCCCGGCTTCCTGCAGATCGCCATCAAAGGTCACAATGCGGGCAATGCTGGATTCGACACCAGATGGCAGCACTTTGACCCGCTGTCCAACCTGCACGCTGCCCGACGCCAGCGTACCGGCATAGCCACGGAAATCGAGGTTCGGACGGTTAACGTACTGGACCGGGAAACGCATCGGCTGATGATCCACCACCCGCTTCAGTTCAACCGTCTCCAGCACGTCAAGCAACGTCGGGCCGCTGTACCATGGCATAGTCTGGCTGGCTGACGCCACGTTATCCCCTTCCAGCGCCGACATCGGCACAAAGCGAATATCGAGATCTTCCGGCAGCTGGGCAGCAAAATCGAGGTAATCCTGTTTGATTTGCTCGAAGATATCCTGTTTGTAATCCACCAGGTCCATCTTGTTGATCGCCACCACCAGGTGTTTGATGCCCAGCAGCGTCGAGATAAAGCTGTGACGACGGGTCTGATCCAGCACCCCTTTACGCGCATCAATCAGCAGGATCGCCAGATCGCAGGTTGACGCGCCGGTCGCCATGTTACGGGTGTACTGCTCGTGGCCCGGAGTATCGGCAATGATAAACTTGCGCTTTTCGGTAGAGAAATAGCGATAGGCCACATCAATGGTGATGCCCTGTTCCCGCTCCGCCTGCAGACCGTCTACCAGCAGCGCCAGATCGAGCTTTTCGCCCTGGGTGCCGTGACGCTTACTGTCGTTATGCAGCGAAGAGAGCTGATCTTCATAGATCTGACGGGTGTCATGCAGCAGGCGTCCAATCAGGGTACTTTTGCCATCATCGACGCTGCCGCAGGTGAGAAAACGCAGCAGGCTCTTGTGTTGTTGTGCGGTCAGCCAGGCTTCAACGCCGCCCTGGTCGGCAATCTGCTGTGCAATTACGGTATTCATCTGGCGTCTCCTTAGAAATAACCCTGACGTTTTTTCAGTTCCATCGAACCGGACTGATCGCGGTCGATCACCCGACCCTGACGCTCACTGGTGGTGGAGACCAGCATCTCTTCAATGATCTCCGGCAGCGTCTGCGCCTCAGATTCCACCGCGCCGGTCAGCGGCCAGCAGCCGAGAGTACGGAAACGCACCATGCGCTGTTTGATCACTTCACCCGGCTGCAGGTTGATACGATCGTCATCGATCATCATCAGCATGCCATCGCGTTCCAGTACCGGACGCGGTGCGGCGAGGTAAAGCGGCACGATCTCAATGTTTTCCAGGAAGATGTACTGCCAGATATCCAGTTCAGTCCAGTTCGACAGCGGGAAAACGCGGATGCTTTCGCCCTTGTTGATCTGGCCGTTGTAGTTGTGCCACAGCTCCGGACGCTGGTTTTTAGGGTCCCAGCGATGGAAGCGGTCACGGAACGAGTAGATACGCTCTTTAGCGCGCGACTTCTCTTCATCACGACGTGCGCCACCGAAAGCAGCATCAAAACCGTATTTGTTCAGCGCCTGCTTCAGCCCTTCGGTTTTCATGATGTCGGTATGTTTGGCGCTGCCGTGCACAAACGGGTTAATGCCCATCGCCACCCCTTCCGGGTTGCGGTGAACCAGCAGCTCCGCGCCCATCGCTTTGACGGTGCGATCGCGAAATTCGTACATTTCGCGGAATTTCCAGCCGGTGTCCACATGCAGCAGCGGGAACGGCAGCGTGCCAGGATAAAAGGCTTTACGCGCCAGGTGCAGCATCACTGAGGAGTCTTTACCGATTGAGTACATCATCACCGGGTTGCTGAACTCCGCCGCCACTTCGCGAATGATGTGGATACTCTCCGCCTCCAGCTGACGCAGATGAGTGAGTCGTTTTTGGTCCATGATTTTCCCTCAAGCCAGATTGACAACGGCGGACTCGCGAGCCCCCTGCTGTGCCGAATGTTGAAACCAGGCGAGTTGCCCGTGCAAATTGACCACTTCTCCGATCACCAGCAGTGCCGGAGTGGGTGCCGAGGCGGCCAGCGCCTCGAGTTGTTCTAAGGTACCGGTCACTACCTGTTGATCCTGACGGGTGCCGCGGCTGATCACCGCCACCGGCGTCGACGGCGCGCGGCCGTGCTGAATCAGCGCTTCGCTAATCAGCGCCGCCTTCACCGTGCCCATATAGATCGCCAGCGTCTGACGCGCACGCGCCAGCGACGGCCAGTCAATGTCGTCACCATCCGGACGACAATGACCGGTAATAAACATCACGCTCTGCGCGTAATCGCGGTGAGTCAGCGGAATACCGGCGTAAGCGGTGGCTCCGGCGGCGGCGGTGACGCCCGGCACCACCTGGAACGGAATGCCAGCCTGCTGTGCCGCCTGCAGCTCTTCGCCGCCGCGGCCAAAGATAAA
>MIEI01000076.1 GCA_002095305.1 Pantoea brenneri | reverse complement strand
CCCCATACAGTCTAAAAGAATATAACAACAATGTTGTAAATATAAAGTCTGAGTATTTTGAAGGGAAAATGTACTTAAATGGGATCGACAAAGGAGATAAAATATTAATTATTGATGATACTCTCAGCACTGGCGGAGCCGTTATTTCATTAGTTAAAGCTATCGAAAATGCAGGAGGAAAGATCTGTAAAATCATCTGCGCTGTTGAGAAAGTTCAGAACAATGGCAAAGAAAAAGTTAAGCTGGAGACTGGACACGATGTAACTACGATCATAAAAATAAATGTTACTGAAGATCAAGTCACAGTGGTGGAATGATGATATTAAGTACAGAGCAAGTTCTTGAAAACTATCTGGCTATCAAAGAGAAAATATCGCAGATTACAAATCAAGCAAAACTTTTAGCAGTATCAAAATTCCATGGAATGGATAAAATTGCTCCATTGGTAAAAAATGGTCATAGAATTTTCGGTGAGAGCAGGCTTGAAGAAGCAGTCGAGAAATGGTCTGAGGTTCGTAATGAGATTTCTGATATTGAATTGCATTACATTGGTGGCATACAGTCCAGGAAAATATCAAAAATTGTAGAATTTTTTGATGTTATACAATCTGTTGATAAGTTATCTGTTGCTGAAAAAATCTCGGCCACTGCAAAAGAAATAGGTAAGTGTCAACGGATATATATACAAATTAATATTGGTAATGAACCGCAAAAGAGTGGTGTCCCACCAAGTGAGTTTGAGGATTTATATTTAATAGTAAAAAATATGGAAAATATACACATAGAAGGAATAATGTGTATTCCCCCTAATGAAAAAGATGTTAGCCACTACTTCCTTCAAATGAAAGAGCTTGCTTCGAAGGTTGGGAGTGAGCAATTGAGTATGGGAATGAGTCACGATTACGAACTTGCCTTGCATTATGGAGCAACCATCGTTAGAGTCGGTAGTTTTATATTTGGTGAAAGGTCTGGCTAATGAAAGCAAATCCTGTATCAGTCGGGGTCGTCTGCGGTATAGTCTTTTGCGGCATTAGTGCCGCATTTGACGTTTATGTTGCGAATATCACACAAAGATTAGAACCTTCAGTATTTATAGTATACTGTTTTATTATAGCTACTACGATATTCACTTCTATCAGCTTGTTTAGAAGCGGCACATCTTACCTTAAAAAAAGCTTTCAGGACATTCGCTTATTAACTAAGGTTAATGTAGCAGTCATGTTAAATTGGGGGGGGTTAATACTATCTCTCAAATATCTTGAGCCTGCGGTGGTCGGAATAGCATCCGTTGCCTGCGGTCCAGCTCTTACTATAGTAATTTCTCGTTACTTTCTTCGCTCCAGTTCTCCGCCGAATAAGACAGAAGCATTTATTGCATGGATAATACTTTTCGGAGTTATTATTATGCTTATAAATTCTTATTTTGGCAAAAGTGGAGTTGTTAACACTTCTCATGTCGAAAGATTAATAGGCATTATTAGTGTTGTTTTTAGTGCGATTGGCACGGTTTTATATACCTTTTTTTCTAAAGATTTAGGTAAGAAAGGATGGAAGTCCTATGAAATTTTAGGTCTTCGTAATTTATTGATGCTCTTAATCGCATTAGCATATTGTAGATATAATAACATTGGTCTAATAACTACGGAGAGTTTGTTATTAACTATAATTCTTCTTTCAGTTTTAGGTCATGTTATTCCTATTTTTCTCATCCAAAAATCAATTAGCATTCTTGACCCCATTCATGTTTCACTTCTACTTCTCTTGCTTCCTGTTTTCACATTATTATTACAGTTCTTTGATAGCAGGATTTTTATATCATGGGAAAGTATATTGTCCGTCGTTATGATTACTTTTTTATTAATTTTTCTAGGCATCAATAAATTTAAAGCAAAGAAGAGAGGCTTTTGAGATGAAAAGAATTGCAATTGTTGACGGTTTTTCCTCTGGCAAATTTATAGCTAAAGGACTTTATGAAAAAGGCTGTGAATTAATTCATATATCCTCAAGTGATGAGCTTGACTCATACTATTACAATGGGTTTGAGTATAATATATATATTAATTCGATTGTTCATGAAGATATGGATAAAACAATTGAATTTATAAGTAACTTTGGAGCTGAATGCGTTATTGCTGGGACGGAGAGTGGTGTCACTCTTGCAGATAACATTAATAAAAGACTACAACTAACGTATACTAATAGTATAGAGGTTATTTCTTCTCGCCGTAATAAATATGATATGATCGAAAAAATACGTTCCGCAGGTCTTAATGCGGTTGATCAGATAAAAATTTCTAATTGGCAGGAATCCAAAACATGGTTAAAAGATAGAGCATACCCTATTGTCTTAAAACCTCTGGAGAGTGCTGGTTCAGATGGGGTTTTTATTTGTAAGGATGAAGATGAAGTTCGCAATGCATTTGAGTTGGTTTCTAAAAAGAAAAACAAACTTAATCTGATAAATGATGAGGTTTTGCTACAAGACTTTTTAGAAGGATGTGAATACGTAGTAAATTTTGTATCGCTCGATGGTAATTTTTTGACAACTGAGGTTGTCAAATACCATAAAAGGAAACTTGAATCCGGCAATATTGTTTACGATATAGATGAAATAATTGATTCTGATAGTGAGGAATTTGAAGGCCTTGTTGAATACACTGGTAGAGTGTGTGCTGCTTTAGGTATAGCTAATGGACCTAGCCATGCTGAGGTTATGATTACTAAAAATGGTCCTTACTTAGTTGAAATTGCTGCACGTAGTGATGGCATCCTTCGGCCAGATGTGGCTTCTGAAACCACGGGGCTTGGACAATTAGCAGCTACAGTATTATCGCTTACTGAACCTGAGAAGTTTTTAGATATAGTTCGTCAACCTCCTTATAAATTAAAGAATTTCTCATTTAATGTTTGTTTGATATGTCCTCGAACAGGAATATTTGACGATCATGAAATAACAAGTAAAGCTAAAGAGTTGTTGTCTTTTCAACGAATTGAACTTTATGTGAGTTCTGGTTCTACAGCCAGTCAAACGAAAGATGTTTTCAGCCAACCAGGGACGATTTATTTAGTGAGTGCAAGTAAGGACCAATTGTGGGAGGATTATAAAAAAATTCGGGCCCTCGAAGAATCTGGTTTTTACTTAAAGTGATTTCAAAACCGCCTCTAATGAGGCGGTTTTTTAAATTAAAAATTTAATTGCAATTTTCTCATATACATCTTTTTTTGATTTTCAGGTATTTTTAACTTTTTTTTCACCCTTTTAAATTCATAATCAAAAAAACATATTTGTGCGTTTATTAGATCGTTGTTAATTAAAAAGTATTCTATATGTATTTTTTTTAAATTTCTTTTCATATTTTATCAATTATTTCAATTATATAAGTGGTTTATAAAGGTACTGCTGCATCATCGGCGTATGGGAAGGAAAATCCTTTTCGGTTGGCTCTTGCATAGGGTTTTAACTCATTTTTAAAGCGGTAAGATTCTGGCTGCCGACGTCGCTGAACCGAAGCGGCTCAGCGTCAGCGTGCAGGATAAGCAGATGATAACGAATAGGGCGGGGCATATACCAGTCTGATGCATCGCCGTTACCTTCAGCCGTTGTTGCCTGACCGGCACCCTATCAAACACCAGGCGCGGCTGGCGACTGAAAAAAACGGTTTTTCCGGCTGTTTAGCTGCGGCTGCGAGCCTGCTCGCGAATTCTGCTGCCTGAATCCTTATCCCGCCGGTCTCCTGTTCAGATCGCGGCTACTTAACGTTGCCCGCTTTGTAATGCCCAGACGGCTGCCTCCAGCCGGGATTTCAGGTTCATCTTTTTCAGCAGGTATTTGACGTGAACTTTGACCGTGCTTTCACTGATGCCCAGTTTGCGCGCAATGGCTTTATTGGTCATCCCAGCGCTGATCAGCTGCAGAATATCGCGCTCACGGCGGGTCAGCTGATTGATATCCCGGGCCGGGGCCGGGCGATCTTCCCGTAAGCGGGCCACCAGTATCGGGGTTAAGGTTTCGCTGAGGACAGTCTGCCCGGCCGCCGCTTGGTGCAGGGCTTTCAGCAGCGCTTCCGGCTCCATATCTTTCAGTAAATAACCGTCGGCACCGCGTTTTAAGGCGGTGACCACATCTTCCTCATCATCAGAAACGCTGAAAACCACTACCCGACCCGAGAGCGATATCTCGCGCAGCCGGCTCAGCGTATCCAGTCCGTTGAGGCCCGGCATATTCAGATCGAGCAGGATCAGGTCAGGATCGTGCTGCTGTGCCAGCGCCACCCCCTCTATGCCGTTGCCTGCTTCGGCCACCACTTCCAGCCTCTCATCCAGCGCGATCAGCTGTTTCAGCCCGTTACGCAGCATCGGATGGTCGTCGATAAGTAAGAGCGTAAACTTTTCTGTCGTCACATCTCTGCTCCTGCTCAGTGGATTCGCGCGTATCGCGAAGTGAAGTAAAGGCGGTATCTTACCGGGGAAGACGGGTGGCTATATACCCCTTATGGACTACTCCTTTATTTCCCACTGCCGGCGCGCTTGTGACAGGTTTTATGCAACTGTTTTAAAAACCACTGATTCACAAAGGTTATTTGCTGGCTGTTCATCTACTTAACCGGGATATCTGCGCGCCAGTGTCGCATAACTACCTGCTTTGCCGTTGATTTGTATCAAGCTGCTCATCAGGTCGGATGCGCAGGATATGCACAATTAATATCCTGTAGATGAGAACGCTATGACCCAACCTGTCCCTCTGCAAACCGACACCCGCCGCGCGGTAATCCAGGACTGGCAGCCTGAAAATGAGGCTTTCTGGCAGTCGCACGGCAAACGTATCGCCAGCCGTAACCTGTGGATTTCCGTCTTCTGTCTGCTGCTCGCCTTCTGCGTCTGGATGTTGTTCAGCGCCGTTGCGGTCAACCTGAATAAAGTTGGTTTCAGTTTCACTACCGATCAGTTGTTTCTGCTGACGGCACTGCCGTCGGTTTCCGGCGCGCTGCTGCGCGTTCCATACTCTTTCGTCATCCCGCTGGTTGGGGGACGTCGCTGGACCGCCTTTAGCACCGGCATCCTGATGATCCCTTGCCTGTGGCTCGGTTTCGCGGTGCAGGATAGCCAGACGCCGTTCAGCACCTTTGTGATTATTTCTCTGCTGTGCGGTTTTGCCGGGGCTAACTTCGCTTCCAGCATGGGCAACATCAGCTTCTTCTTTCCAAAAGCCCGTCAGGGCGGCGCGCTGGGCATCAATGGCGGCCTCGGTAACCTCGGTGTCAGCGTGATGCAGTTTGTCGCGCCGCTGGCGATCTCCTGTGCCATCTTCGGTTTTTCGGATGCGGGTCAGACTACCGTTAATGGCGAAGCGATCTGGCTGGAAAACGCCGCCTGGATCTGGCTGCCGTTGCTGGCGGTCGCCACGCTGGCCGCCTGGCTGGGAATGAACGACCTGGCGGCGGCGAAATCTTCGCTGCGTGAGCAATTGCCGGTACTGAAACGGCCACACCTGTGGGTGATGGCGCTGCTCTATCTGGCGACGTTCGGATCATTTATCGGATTTTCTGCCGGTTTCGCCATGCTGACCAAAACGCAGTTCCCGGACGTAGTGATTCTGCACTACGCCTTTTTTGGTCCGTTTATTGGCGCGCTGGCCCGCTCAGCGGGCGGCATCATTTCTGACCGTTTCGGCGGTACCCGCGTCACGCTGATCAACTACGTGCTGATGGCGCTGTTTGCCGCACTGCTGTTTTTCACCTTACCGGGCGCTGACGGCCACGGCTCGTTTATCGCTTTCTTCGCCATCTTTATGGGGCTGTTCTTCACTGCCGGACTGGGCAGCGGCTCAACCTATCAGATGATTGCGGTGATTTTCCGCAAGCTCACTCTGGAACGCATTAAAGCCGAAGGCGGCGACGATGCGCTGGCGCTGCGTGAAGCCGGGACTGAAACCTCCGCCGCGCTGGGCTTTATCTCCGCGATTGGCGCGCTGGGCGGCTTCTTTATTCCGCAGACCTTTGGCCTCTCGCTCTCTATGACCGGCTCGCCAGCCGGCGCGATGAAAATTTTCCTGGTGTTTTACCTCTGCTGTATCGCCATTACCTGGCTGGTTTATGGACGCAAGTCCCGCGCCTGATAACAACAATGCCGGCGTGGCGCGCCGGCCATTATTCACTTTCTGCGTCCTCACCGACGCAGAGTTAGCAATGTCACATTAAGCCTTCAGGAGTATTCCGGATGAGCAAGTTTCTCGATCGGTTTCGCTATTTTAAACAGCTGGCGGAGCCTTTCTCTGGCGAACATGGCCAGTCACTGAACAGCAACCGCGACTGGGAAGATGGTTACCGCAGTCGCTGGCAGCACGATAAAATTGTCCGCTCCACGCATGGGGTCAACTGCACCGGCTCCTGCAGCTGGAAAATCTACGTGAAAAATGGCCTGGTGACCTGGGAGACGCAACAGACCGACTATCCGCGTACCCGTCCCGATCTGCCTAATCACGAACCGCGTGGCTGTCCGCGTGGTGCCAGTTATTCCTGGTATCTCTACAGCGCCAACCGGCTGAAATATCCACTGATGCGTAAGAAGCTGATTCAGCTGTGGCGCGAGGCGAAACAGCAGCACAGCGATCCGGTTGATGCCTGGGCCTCGATTATCAGCAACCCGGAAAAAGCCAAAAGCTATAAGCAGGCGCGCGGCCGCGGTGGGTTTGTGCGGTCCAGCTGGCAGGAGGTCAATGAGATGATCGCCGCCGCTAACATCTGCACTGCGAAAACCTACGGTCCGGACCGGGTGATGGGTTTCTCACCTATTCCGGCGATGTCGATGGTCTCCTATGCGGCAGGCGCGCGTTATCTGTCGTTGATTGGCGGTACCTGCCTGAGTTTTTACGACTGGTATTGCGATCTGCCTCCGGCATCACCGATGACCTGGGGCGAACAGACCGACGTGCCGGAATCGGCCGACTGGTACAACTCTTCTTACATCATCGCCTGGGGCTCAAACGTGCCGCAGACGCGTACCCCTGATGCGCACTTCTTTACCGAAGTGCGTTACAAAGGCACCAAAACCGTGGCGGTGACGCCGGACTATGCCGAGGTTGCCAAGCTGTGCGACCAGTGGCTGAATCCGAAACAGGGCACCGACAGTGCAATGGCGCTGGCGATGGGCCACGTGATGCTGAAGGAGTTTCATCTCGATCGCGAAGTCAGCTATTTCAGCGACTACGTGCGTCGTTATACCGATATGCCAATATGCCAATGCTGGTGTTGCTGGAGCCGCGTGAAGGTGGCTTTTACGCCGCCGGACGCCAGCTGCGAGCCAGCGATCTGATCGATGGTCTCGGTCAGGATAATAATCCTGAATGGAAAACGGTGGCGATCAACGAGGCGACCGGCCAACTGGTGGCACCGCAGGGTTCAATCGGCTTCCGCTGGGGTGAAAAAGGTAAATGGAACCTTGAGCAGCGTGACGGGACGACGCAGCAGGAAGTTCAACTGCAGCTCAGTCTGCTGGGTGGCCATGACGAGGTGGTTGAAGTTGGTTTCCCTTACTTTGGCGGGATCACCAGTGAGCATTTCAACAGCGTCGCGCTGGATGAAATCCTGCTGCATAAGCTGCCGGTAAAACGTCTGCAACTGGCCGATGGCAGCGAAGCGCTGGTCACCAGCGTTTACGATCTGACGCTGGCAAACTACGGTCTGGAGCGCGGACTGGGTGATGCCAACTGCGCGCAAAACTACGACGAGGTGAAAGCGTACAGCCCGGCCTGGGCCGAGCAGATCACCGGCGTTTCGCGCCAGAATATTATCCGCATTGCCCGTGAATTTGCCGACAATGCTGAGAAGACCCGCGGCCGCTCAATGATTATCGTCGGTGCCGGTATGAACCACTGGTATCACATGGACATGAACTACCGTGGCCTGATGAACATGCTGATCTTCTGCGGCTGCGTCGGTCAGAGCGGCGGTGGCTGGGCGCACTATGTGGGTCAGGAGAAACTGCGTCCGCAGACCGGCTGGGCCCCGCTGGCATTTGGCCTCGACTGGCAACGTCCGCCACGTCAGATGAACAGTACCTCGTTCTTCTATAACCACTCCAGCCAGTGGCGTTATGAAACCCTCGCCACCAGCGAACTGCTGTCGCCGCTGGCAGATAAAAGTCGCTACAGCGGCAGCCTGATCGACCTTAACGTGCGTTCTGAGCGCATGGGCTGGCTCCCGTCGGCGCCGCAGCTCAACGTTAACCCGCTGCGTATCGCCGCACAGGCGCAAGCCGCTGGCCTGTCGCCGCTGGATTACACCGTTGAGAGTCTGAAAAAAGGCACGCTGCGTTTCGCCGCCGAACAGCCAGACGATCCGCAGAACTTCCCGCGTAACCTGTTTGTCTGGCGTTCTAACCTGCTCGGCTCATCCGGTAAAGGGCACGAATATATGCTGAAGTACCTGCTGGGTACTGAAAACGGCATTCAGGGTAAAGATCTGGGTAAGCAGGGCGGCGTGAAGCCTGAAGAGGTGGAGTGGCTGGATCAGGGGGCTGAAGGCAAACTGGATCTGGTGGTGACCCTCGATTTCCGTATGTCGAGTACCTGCCTCTACTCTGATGTGGTGCTGCCAACCGCCACCTGGTATGAAAAAGACGACATGAATACCTCGGATATGCATCCGTTTATTCATCCGCTCTCTGCCGCGGTCGATCCAGCCTGGGATTCAAAAAGCGACTGGGAAATCTATAAGGGCATCGCAAAAGCCTTCTCCGATCTCTGCCCTGGCCATTTAGGGGTAGAAACGGATGTGGTCACGCTGCCGGTACTGCACGATTCGCCAGCCGAACTGGCGCAGCCGTTTGACGCCAGAGACTGGAAGAAAGGCGAATGTGAGCTGATTCCAGGTAAAACCGCGCCACACATCATGCTGGTAGAGCGTGATTATCCGGCCACCTGGGCGCGCTTTACCTCACTGGGTCCGCTGCTTGATACCCTGGGTAACGGCGGCAAAGGCATCGGCTGGAATACTGAGAAAGAAGTCGATTTCCTTAAGCAGCTTAACTATGTCAAAGCGGATGGCCCGGCAGCGGGACGGCCGAATATCGACACGGCCATCGACGCGGCAGAAGTGATCCTGACGCTGGCCCCGGAAACCAACGGTCAGGTAGCCGTTAAAGCCTGGCAGGCGCTGGGTGAGATTACCGGCCGCGACCATACCCATCTGGCGCTGAACAAGGAAGATGAAAAAATTCGCTTCCGCGATATCCAGGCACAGCCGCGCAAAATCATCTCCAGCCCAACCTGGTCTGGTCTGGAAGACGAACATGTCTCCTACAACGCCTGCTACACCAACGTTCACGAGCTGATTCCGTGGCGCACCCTGAGTGGCCGCCAGCAACTGTATCAGGATCATGAGTGGATGCGTGCCTTTGGTGAAAGCCTGCTGGTCTACCGTCCGCCGATTGATACCCGTGCTGCCAAACCGTTGCTCAACAGCAAACCTAACGGTAATCCGGAGAAGGCGCTGAACTTCCTGACGCCACACCAGAAGTGGGGCATTCACTCCACCTACAGCGATAACCTGCTGATGCTGACCCTGTCGCGCGGCGGACCGATTGTCTGGATGAGCGAAGACGATGCCCGTGAACTGGGAATTGTCGATAACGACTGGATTGAGGCGTTCAATGCCAACGGTGCGCTGACCGCGCGTGCGGTGGTAAGCCAGCGTATTCCGGCCGGGATGACCATGATGTATCACGCCCAGGAACGTATTGTGAATATTCCGGGTTCAGAGATCACCAGCCAGCGCGGCGGTATTCATAACTCCGTCACCCGTACCTGTCCGAAACCGACCCATATGATCGGCGGCTATGCCCAGCTCTCCTGGGGCTTTAACTATTACGGCACCGTCGGTTCTAACCGCGATGAATTCGTGGTGGTAAGAAAAATGAACAACATTAACTGGTTAGACGGGGAAGGCAATGATGCCTGTCAGGGCAGCCAGCAGGAGGTAAAACCATGAAAATTCGCTCACAGGTCGGCATGGTGCTGAACCTCGACAAATGTATCGGCTGCCACACCTGCTCGGTAACCTGCAAAAACGTCTGGACCAGTCGTGAAGGGATGGAATATGCCTGGTTCAACAACGTAGAGAGCAAGCCCGGCGTCGGTTATCCCCACGCCTGGGAAGATCAGCAGAAATGGAAGGGCGGCTGGATCCGGAAAATCAACGGCAAGCTGGAGCCGCGCATGGGAAACCGTGTCGGCGTGCTGTCAAAAATCTTCGCTAACCCGGATGTGCCGGCGCTGGATGATTACTACGAACCGTTCGATTTCGATTACCAGCATCTGCACAATGCGCCGGCCGGTAAGCACCAGCCGATTGCGCGCCCGCGTTCACTGATCACCGGTCAGCGGATGAAAAAAATCGAAAATGGCCCGAACTGGGAAGAGATCCTCGGCGGTGAATTTTCCAAACGTTCACAGGATAAAAACTTCGACAATATCCAGAAGGATATTTACGGCCAGTTTGAACACACCTTCATGATGTATCTGCCGCGCCTGTGTGAGCATTGCCTCAACCCTGCCTGCGTGGCGACCTGTCCGAGTGGTGCCATCTACAAGCGTGAAGAAGATGGCATTGTGTTGATCGACCAGGATAAATGCCGTGGCTGGCGTATGTGCCTTACCGGCTGCCCGTACAAAAAGATCTACTTCAACTGGAAGAGCGGCAAATCAGAAAAATGCATTTTCTGCTATCCGCGTATTGAAGCCGGCCAGCCGACCGTCTGCTCGGAAACCTGTGTCGGACGTATCCGCTATCTCGGCGTACTGCTGTATGACGCAGACCGTATTGAACAGGCCGCCTCAGCAGAGAACGAAAAAGATCTCTATCAGAGCCAGCTGGATATCTTCCTCGATCCACACGATCCGGCGGTGATCGCCCAGGCGCTGAAAGATGGCGTAGCGCAAAGCGTGATTGACGCGGCGCAACGTTCGCCGGTGTACAAAATGGCGATGGACTGGAAGCTGGCGCTGCCGCTGCATCCGGAATATCGCACCCTGCCGATGGTGTGGTATGTGCCGCCGTTGTCACCGATTCAGTCAGCCGTCGACGGTGGTGCACTGGCGCACACCGGCGTGCTGCCGGACGTTGAAAGCCTGCGTATTCCGGTCGAGTATCTGGCGAACCTGCTGACCGCCGGTGATACCGCGCCGGTGCTGCTGGCGCTGAAACGCATGCTGGCGATGCGTCATTACAAGCGGGCAGAAAGCGTCGAAGGTAAACGCGATGTCCGGGCGCTGGAACAGGTCGGTCTGAGCGAAGCGCAGGCGCAGGAGATGTACCGTTATCTGGCTATCGCCAACTATGAAGATCGCTTTGTGGTGCCGTCCAGCCATCGCGAACTGGCACGTGAAGCCTTCCCGGAAAGTAAAGGCTGCGGCTTTAGCTTCGGCGATGGCTGCCACGGCAGCGACAGCAAATTCAACCTGTTCAACAGCCGCCGTATCGATGCCATCGACATCACTAAACAAACCGTACGCCCGGAGGATGCATCATGATTGCGCTACGTGTGCTGTCGCGCCTGCTGGATTACCCGGATGAGGCGCTGTTTAGCCACCATCAGAACCTGATTGAGGCGCTGGAAAGCGCCCCTGAACTCGACCCAGCGCAGAGCGCACGGCTGGTGGACTTTATCCACCAGCTCTGCGCCCGGCCACTGCTCGACGTTCAGGCTGATTACTGCGAACTGTTTGATCGCGGCCGCGCCACCTCGCTGTTGCTGTTTGAACATGTGCACGGTGAGTCACGCGATCGCGGTCAGGCGATGGTCGATCTGCTGGCGCAGTATCGGGCCGACGGACTGGAGCTGGATAGCAAAGAGCTGCCTGATTATCTCCCGCTTTACCTTGAATACCTCGCCTGTAAAACGGCTGATGAGGTGCGTCAGGGTTTAGAGGATATCGCGCCGATCCTGGCGCTCCTGGCGGCGCGGCTGGTGGAACGTGAAAGTCCCTATGCCGATCTGTTCAGTGCGCTGTTAACGCTTTCGGGTACCGCTATCCAGCCTGACGCCTTACGGCCGCAGGTGGCACAGGAAGCACGCGACGATACCCCGGCGGCCCTGGATGCCGTCTGGGAAGAGGAGCAGGTTAAATTTCTTGGCGAACAGGGCTGCGCCTCGGCGCAACAGGCCGCGCATCAGCGCCGTTTCGCCGCAGCGGTTGCGCCGCAGTATCTGGATATCGCTCAGGCTACTCCGCGCGCCACAGGAGAATCAGCATGAATTTTCTCAACACTTTCTTCTTTGATATTTACCCCTACCTTGCCGGGACGGTCTTTCTGGTCGGCAGCTGGCTGCGCTACGATTACGGGCAGTACAGCTGGCGCGCCGGTTCCAGCCAGATGCTGGATAAAAAAGGGATGCGGCTCGCCTCTAACCTGTTCCACATCGGCATCATCGGTATCTTTTTCGGCCATATCGTCGGGATGCTGACGCCTCACTGGATGTATCAATCCTTTCTGCCGCTCGACGTGAAGCAAAAACTGGCGATGATTGCCGGTGGCGTGTTTGGCGCGATGACGCTGGCCGGTGGCGCACTGTTGCTGAAACGCCGTCTGACTAACCCTCGGGTGCGGGCAACCAGCAGCGTCGGCGATATCCTTATCCTGAGCTTACTGGTGGCGCAGGCTACCCTCGGACTGCTGACCATTCCTTTCTCGGCACAGCATATGGATGGCAGCGAGATGATGAAGCTGGTGGGCTGGGCGCAGGCAGTGGTGACCTTCCATGGCGGTGCATCCCATCATCTTGACGGCGTGGCTCTGATCTACCGGCTACATATGGTGCTGGGAATGACGTTATTCCTGCTGTTTCCATTCTGCCGCCTGGTGCATATCTGGAGCGCGCCGGTGGAGTATCTCACCCGTCGTTATCAGCTGGTGAGAAATCGCCGCTGACGAGGTGACGGTCACCGGCACAGCGCGTCCGGTGACCGTTTTTCGGGGCAGTTTCTTGACGTTTTTTTAAGAATTTGACCTGTATGTCGTTGCGCTGAACGACTACTATTAGCGCATCTGAATCTACCCCCTCGTTTATGGATTACCGATGCGTCTCAAGCTAGCTCTCCTTGCGTTCATCCCGTTACTGGCCTCCTGCAGCAGCAAACCTGAAGTCCCCCAACAGCAAAAGATGCTGGCTGCACCGCAAGGTGGATTCTTGCTCCAGCCGTCGCACAGTGGATCCGCGATGTTTGGTGACTTTGCCGGCAACCCGGCGGCAGAACAATTTATCGATCAGATGGTGGAGAAGCACGGCTTCGATCGCCAGCAACTGCATAACATTATTGGTCAGGCAAAGCGGCTGGACTATGTGCTGCGCCTGATGGATCGCCAGGCACCGAGCTATACGCCGGCACCGGGACCTAACGGTGCCTGGATTCGCTATCGCAATAAGTTTATTACGCCGGACAACGTCCAAAACGGCGTCGCCTTCTGGGATCAATATCAGGATGCGCTGCAACGCGCGCAGCAGGTCTACGGCGTGCCGCCTGAAATCATCGTCGGCATCATTGGCGTTGAAACCCGCTGGGGGCGCGTGATGGGGAAAACGCGTATTCTGGATGCGCTAGCTACCTTATCCTTCAACTATCCGCGTCGCGCGGCTTACTTCAGCAGCGAACTGGAAACCTTCCTGTTGATGGCGCGTAATGAGCAGGACGATCCGCTGGCGCTGAAAGGCTCGTTTGCCGGGGCGATGGGCTATGGTCAGTTCATGCCATCGTCCTACAAAGAGTACGCGGTGGACTTCAACGGTGATGGCCACGCCAACCTGTGGGATCCGGTTGATGCCATCGGCAGCGTGGCGCACTACTTCCAGCAGCACGGCTGGCGCAGCGGCGAAAACATTGCGGTCCCGGCCAGTGGTCAGGCGCCCTTGCTTGAAGATGGCTTCAAGACCCGCTACAGCGTAGGCATGCTGGCTGCCTCCGGCCTGTCACCGCAGGGCTCACTCAATGGCAACGACCAGGTGAGCCTACTACGGCTTGATTTGGGCACCAGCTATCAGTACTGGTACGGTTTACCCAACTTTTATGTCATTACCCGTTATAACCACAGCACCCATTACGCGATGGCGGTGTGGCAGTTAGGCGAGGCCGTTAGCAAGGCGCGGCAGGGCGGAATGCTATAAAGACTGTCCTTATCAACTGTAAGGTTATATGATGACGCCCTTTTTCAGGCCCATCAGCCCTTGTTATCTCTGGAGTCGTTATGTCTTTACCTGCCTGCCCAGCCTGTCACGCCGATTACACCTGGCAAGATGGCGATAACCTTAACTGTCCTTCCTGTGGTCATATCTGGACCGAGGCGGAAAGTGACAGCAGCAATCAGTCGCTGGAAGTGCGTGACGCTAACGGCAATCTGCTGGCAGATGGCGACAGCGTCACAGTGATTAAAGATCTCAAGGTGAAGGGGAGTTCTTCGTCGCTGAAGATTGGCACCAAAGTGAAAAGTATCCGTCTGGTTGAAGGGGACCACAACATCGACTGTAAGATCGACGGTTTTGGTCCGATGAAATTGAAGTCTGAGTTCGTCAAAAAGAACTGAGGCTGGCGGGCGCAGGGAGGCGCCCGTAATGCTGATTAGCTGAATAACCGATCGAGCGCCGCACACTGTTGCGCGTCTAAAGTGCCACCGTAATTACGCGATGCGCTACGCATTGAATCATAGCGACGCGACACCGCGGTTTTTATCGTGGTCACAAAGTCATCACCGATGCTGTAAATCGCCATCATCCGGCCAATCTGTTGCTGGATACGCGTCAGTTCAGCCATATTGCCGTCACGCCACGCCTGCATCATTTGGGCAAAAACCTCCGGCACAATATTGTTCAGTCCCGAGATTACCCCGGCGCCACCCGCCAGCAGATTGGGCAACAGATATTCGTCATAGCCCGACAGCACCGCAAAATCGCTGCGTACCTTTTTTGTCTCGTCAATCATTGCCCGGTTATGCGACAGGCAGTCGACGGTATCCTTAATGCCGATGAAATTCGGCAGTTTTGCTGCTAACGCGGCGACCAGCGTGGGGGAGAGGTCGCAGCCGGTGCGCGCCGGAAAATTATAGGCAAACCACTTGCCGCCTAACTGCTGATCGAGCGTTTCAAAATAATGCATCAGCTGGTTCTGCGTCTGGCCGTAGTAGTAGGGCGGCAGAACCATCACCGCGTCGTAACCACTTTCCCATGCCGCTTCAGCCAGCGACAGCATATCCGCGACGCAGGTAGCGGAGACATTAGCCACCATTGTCAGCGGCGATAGGGGACGGGCTTCTTTAATCAGCTGTAAACGTTCCTGCTGCGTCAATGAGGCGAACTCGCCAATACTGCCCATGATCAGTAAGGTATCAATGCCTGAACGGTTGAGGCGCGAAAAATGGCGTCCGAGCGCATCGATATCGATCGCACCCTGCGCATTAAACGGGGTCACCGAGGGACACCAGACGCCGGCAAAGGCAGATTCTGCAGTCATGACTCACTCCTGAGTAGCGTTTAGGGAAAATGAAACAGTGTTTTAACTTAATTATTCCGCCTCAGCACCGCCAGCATTCGATTCAGAAATGAGCAACAGGTCGCACTTTTCCGCGTTTAAAGCGTCTTATCGATCGGTCACGTCAGATAACCAAACCGGAGGTGAGCATGAAAGAGTGGGATCCTGAGTTGTATCGCAAGTTTGAGGCGGAACGCACCCGCCCGGCACGTGAACTGCTGGCGCGCATCAGCGTTGAAGAGGTTGAACAGGTGACCGATTTGGGCTGCGGTCCGGGCAACAGCACCGAATTGCTGGCTGAAGCCTGGCCGCTGGCCACGGTCTGCGGGCTCGACAGTTCAGCAGCGATGTTAGCCCAGGCGCGCGAACGGTTACCGCACTGCCGCTTTGTACAGGCGGACATTCGCAGCTGGCAGGCAGAAACGCCTCAGCAGGTGATCTATGCCAATGCGTCGCTACAGTGGCTGGATAACCACGCGACGCTGTTTCCCCATCTGGTGGAACAACTGGCACCCGGCGGCGTGCTGGCAGTGCAGATGCCCGATAATCTCAATGAGCCCTCGCATCGATTGATGCGCGACGTGGCGGCGTCTGAACCCTGGCATTCCCGTATTGATGCCAAAACGGCGGACCGTAAACAGCTGCTCCCGACCGGCGACTATTACGATCTGCTCACCGGCACCGGCTGTGACGTGGATATCTGGCGCACCACCTATTATCACGTGATGGCCGATGCACAGGCGATTATCAGCTGGCTACAGGCGACCGGCCTGCGCCCGTTTCTGGCCATGCTGGATGAAGCCGAACAGGCGGATTTTCTGGCGGCCTATCATCAGCGTTTGCTCAGCGCCTATCCGGCGCAGCGCGATGGTCAGGTTCTGCTCGCTTTCCCGCGTCTTTTTATCGTTGCCGTGAAAAAAAGCTGAGGTTAAGGGAAAACAGGCCGCAAAAAGCGGGCAATACTTAAGACAGGGCTTGAAAAAGTGGCGGTGTTGCACCACTTTCATTGCACCACCTGAGGGAGAAACACGATGGATGATCGGCAGTTGCAGGCGCTTAGCGCGCAGATCGGTGAGAAACTTAAGCAGCAAAACGCCACCGTAACCTGTGCAGAATCCTGCACCGGAGGGTGGATTGCCAAGGTGTTTACTGACATCAGTGGCAGCTCAGCCTGGTTTGAACGCGGCTTCGTGACCTACAGTAATGATGCCAAGCAGCAGCTGGTGGGCGTTCAGGCAACGTCGCTGGAACAGTACGGAGCGGTGAGTGAAGCCGTGGTGCGCGAAATGGCGCTGGGCGCAAGGCACGCCGCCCGGGCAGACTACGCCATCTCCGTGAGCGGTATTGCCGGGCCGGATGGCGGCAGTGCGGAAAAACCGGTCGGCACCGTCTGGTTCGGTTTTGCCGGTCCGCAGGATAAAGTCCTGACTTTTCAGCAGCATTTCTCCGGTGACCGTGAGGCGGTACGCCGCCAGTCCGTCGCCTGGGCACTACAGCGGCTGTATGGCGAATTTCTGACAAATTAAACTTGATACTGTATGACTATACAGTATAATTGTCGGCAACAGAAAGAGTGCAGGCACCCCTGAGTGCGTGTTTACCCGGCTTGATTAGGAGTTGAAATGGCGATTGATGAAAACAAACAAAAGGCTTTAGCTGCCGCGCTGGGCCAGATTGAGAAGCAATTTGGTAAAGGCTCCATCATGCGCTTGGGTGAAGACCGCTCAATGGATGTGGAAACCATCTCTACCGGTTCGCTGTCGCTGGACATTGCGTTAGGCGCAGGCGGTCTGCCAATGGGCCGTATCGTTGAGATTTACGGGCCAGAGTCTTCAGGTAAAACCACGCTGACCCTGCAGGTAATCGCGTCAGCACAGCGTAAAGGCAAAACCTGTGCCTTTATCGATGCTGAGCATGCGCTGGATCCGGTTTACGCCAAGAAACTGGGCGTAGACATCGACAACCTGCTTTGTTCGCAGCCAGACACCGGTGAGCAGGCGCTGGAGATTTGTGATGCGCTGGCCCGCTCAGGCGCGGTTGACGTAATCATTGTCGACTCCGTGGCGGCACTGACGCCGAAAGCGGAAATTGAAGGTGAAATCGGTGACTCACACATGGGCCTGGCGGCACGTATGATGAGCCAGGCGATGCGTAAGCTTGCCGGTAACCTGAAGCAGTCCAACACCCTGCTGATCTTCATCAACCAGATCCGTATGAAAATTGGTGTGATGTTTGGTAACCCGGAAACCACTACCGGTGGTAACGCGCTGAAGTTCTACGCTTCTGTCCGTCTTGATATCCGCCGTATCGGCGCTATCAAAGAGGGCGATAACGTGGTGGGCAGTGAGACCCGCGTTAAAGTGGTGAAAAACAAAATCGCGGCGCCATTTAAACAGGCAGAGTTCCAGATCATGTACGGCGAAGGCATCAACACCTTCGGCGAACTGGTCGACCTGGGCGTGAAGCACAAGCTGATCGAAAAAGCGGGTGCATGGTACAGCTACCAGGGCGATAAGATTGGTCAGGGTAAATCGAATGCCAGCAACTTCCTCAAAGAGAATGCGGCTGTCGCAAACGAGATTGATCTGAAGTTACGTGAAATGTTACTGAACGGCGCTGACGATAAGCTTGCCGCAGAGCAGTCTGCTGACAAAGTTGAAAACGCAGCCAGTGAAGCGAACGAAGACTTCTAATCACTCACGCGGGGGTGGAGAAATCCACTCCCGTTGTTTTTTACCACTTACCCTCTCTTTCTTACCTTTCTTCTCTCCCGATCTGTCGCCATAATCCCCTTCCCGTTAGTACAAGGTGCGCAGTATGTCTGAACAATCCCAGCCCCAACCCAACATTGTCTCTTTTTCTCGTCTGCTCGACCGTGCGATGCGCATTCTTGGACAGCGCGATCACAGTCGTGCCGAATTAGCGCGTAAGCTGCAACAGTCGGCGCAGCGTGCGGCGTGGGCACAGCAGAAAGAGCCGGAAATCGTCACCGAAGAGCTGCTGGAAAAAGTGCTCAACTGGTGCCAGGAAAATGGCTGGCTAAACGACGCGCGTTTCACCGAACGTTTTATTCAGAGCCGAAGCCGCAAAGGTTTTGGTTCACAGCGGGTACGTCTGGAACTGGCGCAGAAGGGGATCGATCGCGAGGCGATTGATATTGCGATGGAAGAGACCGAGGTGGACTGGTCTGCCTGTGCTGCCCAGCTGGCTGAACGTAAATTCGGACACCCGTTACCGAAAGAATGGAAAGAGAAAGCCAAAGTACTACGCTATCTACAGTCAAAAGGCTTCATGAGCGAAGATATTCAGTCCGTTTTCAGAAATTTTGACGACTAAAAGCCGATGTAATTTTACTTCCCACTGAAGAAAATTTATCTTATTCCCACTTTTTGTTCCTCTAATCAGGCGCCGCCAGGATGTGGCATCGCGGAAAAGATGGAACGTTCGTTAGCGTGATTCCAGGATATATATGAGCAAGAGCACTGCTGAGATCCGTCAAGCGTTTCTCGACTTTTTTCATAGCAAGGGACATCAGGTTGTAACCAGCAGCTCCCTCGTACCGAATAACGATCCGACGTTGCTGTTTACCAACGCCGGAATGAACCAGTTCAAAGATGTTTTCCTCGGCCAGGACAAGCGTGATTACTCACGTGCGACCACTTCACAGCGCTGCGTGCGTGCCGGTGGCAAACACAACGATCTTGAAAATGTCGGCTACACCGCACGTCACCACACTTTCTTTGAAATGCTGGGTAATTTCAGCTTTGGTGACTACTTCAAGAAAGAGGCAATCGCTTTTGCCTGGGAACTGTTGACGAGCGAGCAGTGGTTCGGCCTGCCAAAAGAGCGTCTGTGGGTTACGGTATATGAAACCGATGATGAAGCTTATGCCATCTGGGCCAACGAGATTGGCGTGCCGCACGAACGCATTATCCGTATCGGCGACAACAAGGGCGGGGCTTACGCGTCAGATAACTTCTGGCAGATGGGCGACACCGGCCCTTGCGGTCCCTGCAGCGAAATTTTCTACGATCACGGCGATCACATCTGGGGTGGACCACCAGGCAGCCCGGAAGAGGATGGCGACCGCTACATTGAGATCTGGAACATCGTCTTCATGCAGTTCAATCGTCAGGCGGATGGCACCATGCTGCCGCTGCCGAAACCGTCGGTTGATACCGGCATGGGCCTGGAGCGCATTACTGCCGTACTGCAACACGTCAACTCTAACTATGAAATCGACCTGTTCCAGAAACTGATCCAGGCGGTAGCGCAGGTGACCGGTGCCACCGATCTGAGCAATAAATCACTGCGCGTGATTGCCGATCATATCCGCTCCTGTGCATTCCTGATTGCCGATGGCGTGATCCCGTCGAATGAGAACCGTGGTTACGTGCTGCGTCGCATCATTCGTCGTGCCGTACGTCATGGCAACATGCTGGGCGCGAAAGACGCATTCTTCTATAAGCTGGTCGCGCCGCTGGTTGAGGTGATGGGATCGGCCGGTGAAGAGTTACAGCGTCAGCAGGCTCAGGTTGAGCAGGTGCTGAAAAGCGAAGAAGAGCAATTCGCTAAGACTCTGGAACGCGGCCTGGCGCTGCTGGACGAAGAGCTGGCGAAACTGCAGGGTGATACGCTGGATGGCGAAACGGTCTTCCGTCTGTACGATACCTTTGGCTTCCCGGCTGACCTGACGGCTGATGTCTGCCGCGAACGCAATCTGAAGATCGACGAAGCGGGCTTCGAGCAGGCGATGGAGCAACAGCGCCAGCGCGCACGTGAAGCGAGTGGTTTCGGCGCGGATTACAGCAACGTTATTCGTATCGATGCGGCGTCCTCGTTCAAAGGCTACGACCAGCTGGATTTAGCCGCGACGGTGAAAGCGCTGTACGTGGCAGGCGAGTCGGTGAATGAAGTCACCGAAGGCCAGGAAGCGGTTGTGGTACTGGATGAAACGCCATTCTATGGCGAATCAGGCGGACAGGTCGGCGATACCGGCGTGCTGACAGGGAAGAATGCTGAATTTAGCGTACAGGACACACAAAAATATGGTCAGGCAATCGGTCATATCGGTAAGCTGACGGCAGGGCAGTTACGTATCAGCGATCGCCTTGAAGCAAAAGTTGATGCGGCACGCCGGGCGCGTATCCGTCTTAACCACTCTGCAACCCACTTATTGCATGCCGCGCTGCGTCAGGTATTAGGTGAGCATGTTGCACAGAAGGGATCTCTGGTTAACGATAAATACCTGCGTTTTGACTTCTCGCATTTCGAAGCGATGAAACCTCAGGAGATTCGCCAGGTCGAAGATATTGTCAACGCGCAGATTCGTCGCAACTTGCCGGTTGAAACCGACGTGATGGATCTTGAGGCGGCGAAATCTAAAGGTGCCATGGCGCTGTTTGGCGAAAAATATGATCAGCGCGTGCGCGTCCTGACCATGGGTGATTTCTCGGTTGAGCTGTGCGGCGGCACGCACGCGGCACGTACCGGCGACATCGGTCTGTTCCGTATCCAGGCTGAGTCAGGCACTGCGGCGGGTGTTCGTCGTATTGAAGCGATTACCGGTGAAGGCGCCCTGGCGCAGGTCAATGCGCAGAGCAGCCAGCTGCACGATCTGGCGCAGCTGGTGAAAGCCAACAGCAGCAACCTGAATGAAAAAGTACGTGGTCTGGTGGATCACGTACGGGCGCTGGAGAAAGAGTTGCAGCAACTGCGCGATCAGCAAGCAGCGCAGGAGAGCGCGTCTCTGAGCAGCAGTGCCATCGACGTGAAAGGCGTGAAGCTGCTGGTCAGTGAGCTGAATAACGTTGAGCCGAAAATGTTACGTACCATGGTGGATGACCTGAAAAACCAGTTGGGTTCGGCCATCATTGTGTTAGCGACGGTTGCGGAAGGTAAAGTGTCGTTAATCGCTGGCGTGACCAAAGATCTGACTGACCGGGTTAAAGCCGGTGAACTGATTGCAGGTCTGGCGCAGCAGGTCGGCGGCAAGGGCGGTGGACGCCCGGATATGGCGCAGGCTGGTGGAACCGATGTGGCGGCCCTGAAAGGCGCGTTAGCAGGGGTTGAGGACTGGGTCAGCAGCCGTCTGTAAGTGAATTAAAACAAGGCATCGTATAAAGCGTCAGAACGGTTGTTCCGGCGCTTTTTCATACGATGTCAGAGTAGCAAATGACAAAGTCAGGTTGATGTAGTGTATTTCGGCTAAACTAACTATCAGCAGAATGTATTAGCGCATCGATGTGCATTGGTGTATTTGTCATACTCATTGTGCAGCGTTAAATGATGGATAATGCCGGGAGCCTGTACAAGCCCGACTCTTTTAATCTTTCAAGGAGCAAAGAATGCTTATTCTAACTCGTCGAGTTGGTGAAACCCTCATGATCGGTGATGAGGTGACTGTAACGGTGCTGGGTGTTAAAGGTAACCAGGTTCGCATCGGGGTTAACGCTCCGAAAGAAGTGTCTGTGCATCGCGAAGAGATCTATCAACGCATCCAGGCTGAAAAAACGCAACAAACCAGCGTTTAACGGATTCAGCGTCTCGCACCTGTGCGAGGCGCTACCGCTTTATCGACCCATTCCCTCCTTTTTCTTTTCTCCCTCTTATTCCCTTTTTTGTTAACTGCATCATCTTTCATTGTTGATAATTCACTCTTTTTGCCGTCATTTTGCCCCAATTGTCTGTCATTTGTTCAATCAAACAAACCTTCGGAAAAATTGTTTGACTTATAAGTGCGGGAAAGTAATATGTGCGCCACGCAGTGCCGATGAGCGGAAACAAAGTTCAGCGGCGCAGTTCGGAAGAACGCGTAAGGTGAGGTGGCCGAGAGGCTGAAGGCGCTCCCCTGCTAAGGGAGTATACGGTCAAAAGCTGTATCGAGGGTTCGAATCCCTCCCTCACCGCCATTTCCGA
>MIEI01000075.1 GCA_002095305.1 Pantoea brenneri | reverse complement strand
CCGGTGATTAGCTGAATCGATCTTATCTGCGCTGTTTAATCTGACTTTAATTAATCCCCGGCACTATATATTTTAATTATTACCTGCAAGCTGCGCATTCTGAACGATGCAACTCGGATGATTTAACCGTTATTTATGCCGGAAGGGATACATTATTTTACATCTGCGTTTATTGATTTTTTTCTCAGCGCCACAATTAATCTGCCGGGCGTGAGAATCTGTGCAGCAGTAACTTTCTGGCCCCTGATGATTAGCCCGCTTATTGTGCAATTTTAATTTGGGTTAGCGGTGTGCGGAATTTCTCACAGCGAAACAATATTGTCTGCCAGTGCAGTCAGCAGCCCTGCATTTGAGGGTGATTTTCAGCTTTCGCGCCACAAGGCATAAAAAACTCACGGAGGATGGCGGCTGATTTACATCAGAATATCTGATCAAAAAATGGGGGATTCTTTTAGTCACTCTGAACAACAAGCCGGTAATCAGGCTGATTCTGTCAGGGCCAAATTAAACCTGTGATTGGGCTGGCATTAACAGAATAGTGGTCTATGCTCACTGGCCCGACCAGGCTCAGGCCAGGTCCACAGCAATAGCATTTACAATAAAAAAAGGAGTCATTATGGATTTAGCCACTTTTGAAGCAAGAACCGGCCTTTGGCCACATATGCAATTTACCGATGTGGAATATGAAGTGTGCGGCGATCGTGTCGAGATTTATGCCATTGATGTCAGCCGTCAGACCAAGAGTAAGCTGTTCATCTGCCGCGTACTGAATGAACAGCAGGCAGAATCGCTGACCGCCCAGTTTAAAGAGTGGTTACCTAAACTGCGGCTTAAAAAACGCAAAGTGGCGGTGAACCTTGCACGCCTCAATTGTGAAAAGAGTTATCCCGCCAGCCTGAATCGTCCGGCCGCGCACTCAGCCAGTCGCCAGCTCTGATCACGGCGGCGGCCGTCCCTTCAGCCTGATCGCTAGCGGTCAGGCTGGTCAGACACCTGAATCGCTGTTGCCGCAAAGCCTGGGGTTAGCGCTGTTTCCGGCAGCTCGAACAGCCGATAGTCACCTGACTCAATCGAGATGTCACGAAACAGCGTAATGTGGATCTCTATCCACTGATTAGCGGCCCGCAGAGTATGCGGCCGGTTACACCGTTCCAGTTCAGCGACAAAATCACGGGTACTTACCGTCCACTCGCCATTGCCGCCCCGGCGCATGACCTGATGGAACGCGCTATGAATCTCATCTGACTGTGGCATTCTTCTTTTCTCACAGAGACTGTATAGATAAACAGTATTACCGATCGCCAATCTGATCAAGCGGCTTTTCTTTTTCGCTGCTTTATTGCTGGTTCTGAAAGGTCTTTTCCTGCCTCTGTAACACTTCAGCGTCTGTTGGGACGCCAGCCCCCTGCCTGACGCGCCTGATCGGGAAAAAGGGGTGCGCCTGCCCCGAGCAATTAATTTTATAATCCTTTAATTTTATTGATTTTTAATTAATTCGCCGCTGAGCACATTCCGCCCGCTGTTCTCCGCTTGCCTTTCTGCAGCGGTGACTTTAAGCCAAATCTTAGAAAACGTTTTCATATAAGCGTAACGCATTGATAAGCAACAACATCACCCACCCTTCGCTTTTTAATCATTTGATATCTAATTAAAAAACTGAGTAAACGTAACGGCAAAGCTGGCGGTTTTGCCCTATCTTTAAATGGCTCTGTAACGAAACCCACTTCATTTACAGAGTGATCTAACTCCTACCCTTGCCCCCTTTTACCGGGGGCTCTTTTTTGCTCGCCGGTTATTTCCGCTGGCTCAGATGTTATTCCACAATACAGGCCTTATCTCCCGCTTCGCTATCCGCTGAAACGTGCTGAATCGTCGCCTGATTGCGGGGATTAGCACGTGCAGAATCAAGTCAAATGCGCATTTAACGATCGATATAGTTAGGAACGGTTATTTATTTGTAACGTTATAATTCAACAATCTGAGTTATTGCCGAAATCACGGATGATATTACGTTGAAAGTAATGCAATTTTTCCTTAATACTGTTTCGGCAGTTTTTTGGCGTCTAAAAATTAGTCAGTAATGGCGTGGAAACTGTCGATAAAAAAGCGTAATAATCCCGTTAACACCCTATTAACCGGCGCCTCACCAGGGAAGCCGTCAACCAATAAAAAAATGTTCTGCCCGTTTTCTTGCCCCTGCCTGTCTGGCAGGGGCTTTTATTTTTCACGGTGTTCCCGCCGCCTCCCGCTAATGCTCTGCCAACAAAACTACCGTTGCCTGTGTGGATAGTGAACCTCTGCCCCGATACTGACGCAAACCATGCGCCCAGCAGAGGCATGAATACCCCGCTGTTGTACCGCTAACCGCTAACGACGCTGTGCTATGGTTGCAAAGCCAACACCAGCCATGTGAGTCCGCCTATGCTTTCCACCATCATTTACCGCAGCCAGCTGACGTCCTGCGTCTCGTCTGAGAGATTGCAGGCGCTGGTCGATCATGCCGGTTCGAAAAATGCGGCCATTCAGGTGACCGGGATCCTGTTATTTGATGGTCAGCATTTTTTTCAGGTGCTGGAAGGCAACATGGAGGCGGTTCTCACTGTCTACCAGCGCATCAGTCAGGACGATCGGCATTTCAACCTGATTGAATTAATGCGGGATTACGCGCCAGCCCGCCGCTTTGGCCACGCCGGTATGGAGCTGTTTGATCTGCGCGACTACCAGGACAGCACCGTGGTTGATGCGCTGCTTAGTCGTGTCACGCTGAATGCCGAGCGGGTGAAAGGCGATCGGGTGGTGAAATTTTTACGTTCGTTTGTTGAAGGGCGCGATAAAGAGACGTTTATTGCGATTGACCCGGCAGATGCCTGGCAACTGATCACTCCGCCATCAGCGGAGGTACCGTTAACTTATCGCCCTGCCCCCGGCCAGCCATGTGAGTTTGCGTTACAGCCGATTGTCGATGTCGCCAGTCGCCGGATTGTCTCCTGTGAAGCGCTGATCCGCGGCCCGCAGGGTGCGTCGCCAGCAGACTACTTTGCCACGCTGCCTGAAGAGATGATCTACCAGGCCGATCTCGATTCAAAAAACTATGCGTTTCAGCTGGCTCGCCACGTGGGCATGCAGCATCAGACCCTGTCGGTCAACCTGCTGCCGATGTCGCTGGTGGTGATCGAGCATGCGGTTGATCGACTAATCCGGCAGATCACCCGACAGGGTTTACGTCCTGAGCAGGTGGTGGTCGAGGTGACTGAAGATGAAGTTATTTCGCGCTTTGATGAGTTTCAGTTTGCCGTTCAGCAGCTGAAAGCCGCCGGGATCAGCCTGGCGCTGGATGATTTTGGCGCGGGCTTTGCCGGCCTGTCGCTGTTAGCGGATTTTCAGCCGGATAAGGTCAAAATCGATCGCAAGCTGATTATGGATATTCACCGCAGTGGTCCCCGTCAGGCCATCGTGCTGGCGATCCTTAAATGCTGCAACGCGCTGGAAATCACCGTCATTGCAGAAGGCGTAGAGAAGATTGAAGAGTGGCTGTGGCTGGAAAGCGCCGGCGTTCGCTATTATCAGGGCTTCCTGTTTGCCCGGCCAGCGCTTAATGCCATTCCGCCGGTAAGCTGGCCTGAGCGGCGTCTTCCGGGATAATCGACTCTTTTTCCGAACTTTGACCTGGCTCACACCGCTTCGCTGCAAACAGCAAAGGCTGTGCCAGGCTTAATCCACCCGCAGGCATAACGCCTGACCGGTAATGATTTAGTCCCCTGGATAACAGCCTTAAAGTGGAGGTTCACCATGAACGAAGATCGCATTGGCGGTAACTGGAAGCAGTTCAAAGGTAAAGTTAAGGAAAAATGGGGCGATCTGACGGATGACGATATGACCGTTGTTGAAGGGAAGCGCGATCAGCTGGTCGGTAAAATTCAGGAACGCTACGGTTACGAGAAAGATCGGGCCGAAAAAGAAGTGAAAGAGTGGGAAGATTCGAACAAATACCGCTGGTAATAGCTGTTCTCGCCGGGCCACGTCGCGCCCGGCACGTCATCTTCCCCCACCTGCTGCACGCTTTTTTCTTCATTCTGCCTTTATCCGATAGTCGCTTAATCTGTCTGCAATTCTTATGGAAATGATTGTTTCTTTATTCGGTTACGGCGCGCATACTGCCGGCGTCATCCCTTTCAGCGGGATCTGAATCCCCTCCGGAAATTTATCATGCCCCAACACTCTACCGACACGGTCTGCGGCCTCGTCGGTGTTCTGCCTGAGACGCTGCGCCGCTGGCGACGTGCCGGACTCATGACGCCTCCTGGCCCGGCCGGTTATTCCGACAGCCAGCTAACGCGTGCGCTGTGTGTGCGCGACATGACCTCGGATGGGCATACGCTTTTTGATATTCACGCCTCGCTTCGCTGGCCTGCACTTAAGCTGCAGGGAGGCTGGGCCTGTCGGAAAGAAGAGTTGTTGCAGCTATTACGGTATGAGGCCGATGACGACATCACACGTGAATTACGCACGATGGGCGCGAACTACAGTGGCGATGATTATGTGAATCGCTATCTGCGACCGCTAAACCTCTGGCTACGTAGCGACGCCAGTGAAGGGGCAGCAGCACGTCAGCAGCGCTTCCACTCTGCGATTGTCACCCAGTGGCAACATCTGGCGCTGGCTGCCCAGCGGCGTAGCACCGTGCCGCTGTTTCTTGAGGCGGTGAGCGTCACCGATGAAACTGAGATCTGGATGGAAGCCATTCGACTGAATGGACAGGGATTTCGGGTTGAGGTGGCTGCAATTGCGTCTGGCGAACCCGCCGTGGCGCATCACCGGTTTGAGCACCACCTGATGTGGTGCAGTGATGGGATCACTCCGCTGATGAACGCGGCGTATCAATCGATGCTGGAGGCAGGCAAACCGGTGATGCTGACCGGAACCGACACCCGGCTCAAAGCAGAAGCAGAAACAACCCTGCTGGCTGCCAGCGCCTGATCCTCGCCCGCTGCGGCAGCGTCGTCGGATAAACCTCCGGCCGGATCTGACGATCAAAAAAGGCGGAAGGCCTCCTGAGCCGCCTTCCGCCATACTGTTTAGCTCCCACCGCTTATTCCTGATGTTCCAGCGTCCGGGGTGCCCCGCCAACCTCAATCGGAATACGGCGAGGTTTCTCGCTTTCCGGAATTTCCTGCAGTAATCCTACGTTCAGCAGGCCATCTGCCAGGCTGGCGCCGGTCACTTTCATGTGTTCAGGGATCGAGAAGCTCAGCCGGAAATCGTGACGCGCGATGCCCCGGTAGATCCAGCCGCTTTTCTCATCTTTCGCCTCCTCAGCCCCGTCGGATGCCGTGGTTTCTTTCTTACCGGCGACCGAAAGGCGTCCGCCGCTCAGTTCGATTTCAAGCTCGTGCTCTTTCCAGCCGGGCACGCTCACCGTCAGTGCGTAGCGGGCATCGTCAAGCCGCTGCAGATCGTAAGCCGGTACAGACGCGACCTGACGGTCGCCGGTAAGCTGGCTGAACAGTTTATCAATGCGGCTGAAGCGATCTGATAACGCGGAATCGGCCAGCGATGGGAAGACAGAGATCTGATGTAAAGACATGGTGACAACCTCCTGAATAATGTTCATCCAAAAGCTCATCTGACCGGTTATCAATCGCCGGTCACTGGTATAAATAATGCCTTTCTCTGCGCTTTCAAGTCCCGTAAATAAATTTTTTATCCTAATAAAAGCAATCGTTTATTAAATAATATCGCCCGTGATGAAGCGCTATTTCTTTGAATGGGGAGCGAGGCAAAAGTGCGGATGTCGGCCGGCCAGCAGCAGCAGCAGTTCATATTCGCCCTGACTTAACAGCGTCGGGTTTACTGCGGCTTCTTTGGTTTGCCAGACGCGCAGGCTGAGGTCGAAGCGCTCAGCGGCGCTCTGCTGAGAGAGTCCCGCAGCAAGACGAAGTTCACGGACATTATTCTGAACCACTACAGGCTGCTGGGAAGGACGATTAACCAAAAAAAACTCCTTTGAAATGAGTGACCCGCGCAAAAAATTCATCGCCGCTTTTTATCGAAAGCGAAGCGTTACGGACGCGGCCCGGATGTTTTGACATGAGAATAATTGACCATTTTAATTAAATGTCAAATGTCAAATGTCAGGCTTATCTTTTATGTGCAGTCAGTGAATAAGCGAAGCGGCTTAATCTGCCAGTAAATCGTCATTTTTCAGTTTTTTAGAATGTGTTATTTCCAACACCAGGAATTTTCCTGATATTTTCGCGTGCGTTAAATCAGGGATTATTCCGCTACTCTGCCTTCCCATCATTCATCAGGATGGTTGGTTTAACCTGAGGATAATTTTTCAGGACCGATAACCAAAAAAAGCAGAGGAGAATAAAGCGATGAAAAACCCTATTCAGCGGCGCGTACCTGAAGATCTGTCGCGGGTGGAGATACGAGAGCAATGGCAAATCACTTACTGGACTCAGGAACTGAAAACTACCCAGGAGCGGCTGACACGCGCCATCCGGGAGACGGGTCCGCAGGCTGACCACGTGCGTGACTGGCTGGAGAAAAATCCACCGCCGCGACAGCCGCAGCAGCCAAAAACGGCTGGCAAGCGTTAAACGGATGGCCGCCGGAGCGTCAACGTCAGCGTCGCTCTTTCTGCGGTTTACGGCCCCGCAGTGAGGACAGCTGAGAGGGATAATTGAGGTCAGTCTGGCTGCCCTGCTGGGGTTTTATCTGTTAATTTAGGATGTTACCCGCCCTGGTCCGTCAGGGCGCTGACGGTTTATTCGCTGAGTTTACTTTTTAACCATTAATATAATCCCAAATTAATTGTCTGCAGAATGAATGATAATTGATTATCAGTCGGCTAATAATCGTTAAGCCCCTTTACAGAGTATTGCGCCCTGACTGTGAAAATAAAAACGGCTGTCGATAAAATTACCGAATCGTAAACAGGCATGAAATGCGTTAAAGAAAATAGTAAGAGACACCCGCCGTCGAGTCACTTATCATCACTGTGAAAACAATAAATATGCGTTATTTCCTTTCGCCCGAACCGCACCTGGTTCCGGTCAGTTACCGTACAATTTCTCTTTTTATTTCGTGCCGTCACCAGACAGTACGAAGGACACACACAGATGCTAAAAAATTTAAACGGCGACGATGAACGCCGTACCCGTGCTTTGCAGGCGCTCAGCCGGCCTGACGAAAGTCGCGACGATGTCCTCAGGAAATTTGTCAGGTTAGCCAGCCAGGCGCTGAGTATTCCGGGCAGTTTTATTTCCGTGCTGGATGATGAATATCAGACGGTACGTGCAGCACACAATTTTGCCCTTGAGCGTTCATCACGCCAGGACTCCTTATGCCGTCACGTGGTCGACAGTGATAGCGCCGTTATCGTTCCTGATACTTATCTTGATGCACGCTTTGTTACTCATCCGTTAATTACCGGCGCTCCCTTTATTCGTTTTTATGCTGGCGTGCCGTTAAAAAACCGCGAAGGTATTATTCTGGGGACCTTATGCGTCACCGATACCCATCCCCACCCTTTTGGTGCCGATCAGGTCACTACGCTGAAATTACTTTCAACGCTGGTCATGTCGTTTCTGGAGGCGTGGCATTCCGCTGGCTTTGCCGATCCGGTCACCGGCCTGCCAAACCGTCAGCGGCTGATCCGCGATCTGCAATATCTGGCCGTGGCGGGCGATACCACGCCGCGCCGTCTGGTGCTGATTGATTGCATCGATATGTCACGCGCTTACGAACTGGCTCGCACCATGGGTATGGGGCCGGTTGAAAATCTGCTCAAAGATATGGCGACCCTGCTGCCGCTGCGCCTGCGCCCGGCGGTCGGTGAAATGATCTATACGGTTGCCACCGGCCGGTTCGCTATCCTGACCCGGGCGGACAGCCGCCTGAGTGCGGCGTGGGTCGCCGGGCGTCTGGAAGGGATCAGTGCCGATATGGACGAAGGATTATCGGTGGCGCTCACTACGCATACCGGCGAAGCCGACTTTACTGCGGGCAGCGTGCCGGCGCCGGAAGTGCTCCGTCGCGCCGTCAGTGCGCTCAACGAAGCTGTGGGCCGGGGAGTGCCATCGCAACGCTTTGACGCCGCCACCGAAATGCAGCGCACCGAAGATTTCGTTCTGATGACCGATCTCAAAATAGCGCTGCGTGACAATATCGGGCTCTATCTGGTCTATCAGCCAAAAATTTGTCTGCACAGCGGTAAGCCGGTCGGGCTGGAAGCGCTGGTCCGCTGGCATCACCCCACGCGCGGCGAACTCTCCCCGGCGAGTTTTCTCCCGCTGGCGGAGCAAACCGACCTGCTGTCGACGCTGACGGCCTGGGTAATCGATCAGGCGGTAGATCGTCTGCGGCGACTGCGGAATAACTGTATCCAGCTGCCTTTAACCGTCAATGTCAGCGTGCGCGACTTCTCACGCGAGGGCTTTGCCGCTGCGCTTGAAAATAAAATGCTGAAGGCAAAATTGCCGACGTCGCTGCTGGGTATCGAGTGTCTCGAAACCGAACGCATTATTGAAAGTCCCACGGCGTTACGCGGGCTGGAAATGCTCAAACAACGTGGTTTTGGCATTTCACTCGATGATTTCGGATCGGGCTACAGCAATATCAGTTATCTGCGACGGTTGCCGCTTGATGTGATTAAGCTGGATCGTTCACTGATCAGTGAGCTCTCTTCAGATACCGCTTCCCGTATCATCGCCCGTAGCATTATCGCCATGCTGAAAGAGCTGGACTATGTGGTGCTGGCAGAAGGCGTCGAGTGCCCGGATGCTGTGACCTCGCTGACTGAATATGGCTGCGATCAGGCACAGGGCTACTTCTACTCGAAACCGTTAACCGAAGAAGCCCTCAATCACTGGCTGCACTGGAAGCTACGCGGCGAATGCCGTTGAGGCTGGCACGGCACAGGTCCGGCCGAGAATAGCCAAAGCGTTGTCTGTAACAGACAGCGCTTTTTTTTGTCGGCGATCAGGCGGGGGAAATCAGGCGCCACGATAGTCATTCAAAATAATTGACCTTTAACAGCAAAATAAGACTATTTTTCTTTACCGTCATTGCGCCTACTATTCATTCCATCGAGGCAGAACGCCTCTTCCGAATTAAAACGAACTGAGGAAATGACCATGAAAACCATCAAAACTTTCGTTGCTGTTACTGCACTCTCCCTGATCTCTTTCGCTGGTTTTGCCCAGAGCATCACGGCTACCGCCTCTACTCTGGACGCGGCTGAAGCAAAAGTCGCTGCACAGGCGAAAGATGCTGGCGCGTCATACAAAATTACCGGTGCCCGCGTCGACAACCGCGCCTATGTGTCGGCTGAGCTGATTAAATAAGCCCATCTGTTCTGTATAAAGGCTGCCTGCAAGGCGGCTTTTTTTTTGCCTGCTGCTTTTACCACGCTCAGCCTGTGCCCCCTTTTCACACTCCGTCTTAAACCTCATTACTGCCGGTTCAGACGGGCCGCATCGGGTCAGCGTTTAGCCGCTACGGTTAAAAACAGGTTAACGGCAAATTTGCCGTTTCGCTTACTGCCACCTGTGATGGTGCAGTGTGTGCGACAGTGAATAAGGTTAGATGCAACATTATTTGAACAATGTTAGCGTGTGCCCGACAATCACATTAAATCGGAGCTGCACATGCTGACCACAATAATATATCGCAGCCATATTTCGGATGACTTTCCGATCAAAACGGTGCCCGAAATGGTCGTAAATGCCAGCAAAATTAATGCGGCTCACGATGTGACCGGTATTTTACTGTTCAACGGCACCCATTTCTTTCAGCTGCTGGAAGGCCCTGAAGCGGGAATACTCGCCGTTTACCGGCGGATTTGCGCTGATAAACGCCATCACAATGTGGTGGAGTTGATGCGCGACTACGCGCCTTCACGCCGTTTTGGTAACGCCGGCATGGAACTGTTCGATCTGCGCGAGCACGATCGTTCTTCCGTACTGCAGGCGGTGCTCGATAAAGGCACGTCAAAATATCGCCTGACCTATGACGATCGGGCGCTGCAATTTCTGCGTACCTTCGTTGAGTCACGCGAGAAAGAAAACTACTACGAAGTTCTCCCGCCAGGCTACTGGGAGTTTATTTCTGAACGCAGCGATGTGCCGGATTCCAGACCCGTTACCGAAGGGGTCAGCTTTCGCCCGGTCGTCGATCCGCTGGCCCGTCAGGTCACCGCTATCGAAGCGACCACGACCCGTCCGGCAGGATCGCTGTCTGAAGATTCAGCCAGCCAGCAGCTCTATTTTGACGATCTTGAAACGGTGAAAAAGACCTTTGCCCATGCCGGCCTGGTCTGCCCGGACGGCATGACGCTTTACGTCAGCCTGCTGCCGATGACGCTGGTGGTGGTGCCGGATGCGGTGAAGCTGATTGTGGCGGCGATTGAGCAAGCGGGTCTGGTGCCCGAGCAGGTGGTTATCGGGGTCAGCGAAACTGCTGTCATCTCACAGCTTGATGCATTTTCACAAGCCGTGCGCGAGCTTAAAGCGGTGGGGATCAGCTTATCTGTCGACAACTTTGGTGACGGCTCAGCTGGCTTGTCATTACTGACCCATATTCAGCCAGATCGTATCCGCATCGATGCCGGCATCACCCGTGATGTTCACCGCAGCGGACCAAAGCAAGCGGTGGTACAGGCGATTATTAAATGCTGCTCAGCGCTGGAAATTACGGTGATCGCAGCCGGTATTGTGCAGGCTGAAGAGTGGATGTGGCTGGAAGCGGCGGGCGTAATTAACTTTCAGGGGACGCTGTTTGCCGCTGCTGGACGTTATGATCCAGAGTCGGTGGCCTGGCCGGAATACCGCGAAGCGATGTAATCGCCGCACAGCGGGACAACACCTGAACGGGGCTCGCCGTATGGCGGGCCTTTTTTTATCGTGATCCGCGGCACCTGTTCTGCTATTGATCGCGCGCAGACGACAACCTTGCCGGGAGTGCGTACCACATTGAACCTTCACGTCAGAGCCGCGACCGCCGCCGATACAGCCGATCTGTTTCATATCCGGACTTCCGTGACTGAAAATGTGCTGTCTCACGAGGATCTTCAGGCGCTGGGCATTACCCCGGCCGCGATTGAAGCGATGATTAATACCTCAACCTGCGCATGGATCGCAGTGTCTGGCTGCAAAGCGGTGGGGTTCTCTATGATCCTGCCGGAAGAAGGCTGTCTGTTTGCCGCTTTCGTCCTTCCGGCTTATGAAGGCGCAGGCATTGGAAAACGGCTGGCAGAGGAAGCTGAAAACCAGCTGTTTCTTCATCATGACCTCATCTGGCTGGAAACCGGTGAAGCGACCCGCGCCGCAGGATTCTATCGTCACAGAGGATGGATTACGGCGGGTGAAGCAGCGGCAGAGAAGGATATCCGGATGATCAAACAGTCGTCATGGTGTTCAGCCTGAAGATAGGCGATCCGGTGTTATTCTCAGGGAGAAGCAATGCTAGCCGGGCGACCTCGATTCAGGGAACAGCAAAGACGCTTTAATTTGCATAACCACTGTAGCGAGTAAAAAGCCAGACTAACCACTGTAGCGAGTGACCGTATCACTTCTGAGACGCTGTTTCGCTTTAATAAACCTCAGCACCTGCGGCAAAGATATCGACTATAGCGAGTAAAAATAGCCTGCAAAGATCATCAACAACCACTGTAGCGAGTAATTTTGCGCAATAAATATCCGGGTTTCCGGCGAAAGAGGCTTAGCCGATCAATTCTTCAGCGGATAACCACTATAGTGAGTGCCCGCCTACCGCAACATCGCCACCCATAACCACTGTAGCGAGAAGTCCTTCTCTCTCCGCTATCACTCTCTTACTCAGCGCTGAGCACTGACTCACACAACAACTTATCGCAATTGTTTATGCCTCCTCGCTGCTTTTCGCGCTCAGCCAACCACTGTAGCGAGTAGCCTGAAAGCGGGTAGCCGCTAACATCGGCGTTATAACGCGCATTGACACCTTCATTCAACACGGCAGCGTGCCCTTTCAGCCCGCTCTGCAGGGTGATCGTCTGCATTCGTTGCAAGCTAACCACTATAGCGAGTGATTCCCTGCCCGGTTTGCAGCCTTTTTTAGCTGTCGATCTCAGGCAGCACCATCCTGACCGCTCAATATCCACTATAGCGAGAAGCCTCGCATATTTGTGCTAACCACTGTAGCGAGTAAAAATCCGCTTTCAGCCGGGTTATCAGCCTGTTGGGAGAGATCATTTGAAGCCAGCTGTGTTTGATAACCACTATAGCGAGTATTGAGTCTGCCCAGCGCTGCTTGTTCCCATTTGATAACCACTGTAGCGAGAAAGTAACAGCGTAACTGAACATTATCCGAACAAAAAAGTAGCTAATCTGGCTTAAAAACCAGCAATTAACCACTGTGAAGCGTAAACCGGCGAGGAAATCGCTGTTTTCAGGCAGTTAAAAGAGGATTTAGACAAGGCAGATGTGGCTGACAACCACTATAGCGAGAACGTTAAGACTGACGAGCGACGTGTGAAGCTGCACAGGAGCAGAACCACAGGCAAGGCTCCCTTTTCAGCGTATGTGGTACCACTACGGATAACCACTGTGATGAGCATCGCAAACGCGCTGGCTGGTAGCAGCAGGCTGAACGAGAGCAGCATAGCGGGGAGAACCGTGTCAGTGATCACTAACAGCAGACATGGTAAGGCTTAGCAGGTAAGCAGGCACCAGGGAGGAAATGAATAACCACTATAGCGAGTGATCTATCTCACCATAGTGGTTAGTACTCACTACAGCGGTTACCTGAAACGGTAGCCTTCTCGCTACAGTGGTTAGTTTGCGACATTGCTCACATTCTCGCGGCTGGTGTCGCAAAACAGTTAGCCTTTTTTTTCTTTACGGATTTTATTCAGGAGCTCTTTCTCTTCACGCGACACCATCACCAGCTCACTGCTCTCCTCCTCTTCCGGAATGATATCCGGCAGACTCATATCCATGAGCTCCGTATCGCTGTCGATATCGTCATAATCATCCATATCATCGTCAATTAAACCTGACTGACTGAGCGGCAGTTCTGCCGGCCGCAGCTTCGGATGACGATAGTGGACCCAGAAGTAGACTGACGAGCCGCGCTTGGTTTCGGTGTAGTCAAGGTAGCCGATCTCTTTCAACTGCTCCATCGCTTTTCTGACGGTCGCATTTTGCGTGATCACGCGAGAGGTCAGGTTAAGTCTGGCGCGCAGCCGGGCCATTGATATTGGCGCAGGCTTCGGCGGCAGGCTTTCGATGAAGGTATATAACGCCTGGGCGGACTCTTTTCGCGCCAGTTCATTGATGGCTTTGAGCTGCAACAACACTTTACGGTCGAACTGATACAACTCAAAGATCTTGGGATCGGCCTGCAACGTCACGGTATCTTTTTTAATACTGTATTTGGCGGACTGCACCAGGTGCGTCGTGTAGTTTTCGCCGCCCTTGCTGGTGAAGGTTAAGGTATTGGAGGCGATACGCGTCAGGGAAGCGTCCAGACGGTTCCTGAGCTTCGACGAGAGACGAACAGAGGGAATGCCACACAGTTTGGCGAATTCGACAAAAGAAAGCGTTACCGTGTCTCCCAGACACTCGTGCGTGGCAAAAGCACGGATGATCCCCACCCACGTTTTGAAATCGTTATCCATATCCAGCCGGGCACCGAGGATCTTGATATTGTCATACCCCTCCGATCGGACCAGAGACAATTGTTTAAGATCCTGCGTAACGTCCATCGCATTCATCTGGTTTTTCTGACTGCGCGCGGTGGATTTTAGCGTAGGAACAAACAGGCCCAGCCTCATCAGAGCAACCGGCTGCACCGTGTTATTACTGTTGGGCGTCAGGGTAACAACTTCACCGGTACGTTTGTCGGTTTCGCTAAACGCTTCAGCTATGTTCAGGATATCTGGTTCTTTTTTCGGCATGCGGAAGATCCGTGAAGTGAACAAGCGAGAGTCGCCGTTACTCGATACAGTGGATACTAGCACTCACTATAGCGGTTAATCTACTCGCCATAGTGGTTTTTTGTCTCGCTACAGTGGTTGGTTTACTCGCTACAGTGGTTAGTGATCCGCTCTCAGAGCAGCGATACCATGGCCTCAGGCCGTATAGGGATCTCTTAGGAACTTATTATGATCTTATGAGGATCTGTTATTGGATCTAACCGGTGGATAAAACGGCTGAATCGCTCTCATTTTGCGGTGGATAAAGAAAATTAACTCTCCGGCCCACTTCCCTGCCCTCAGCTGCGATCCGCTGATGATACGGTTTATGGCCTGTTTCTAGAAACACCGGTTATGCACAGGCAAAGGGGCATTTACTCGCTACAGTGGTTATTGGTCACTCGCCAGCGCGGTTGTTTATCTCGCTACAGTGGTTATTTTACTTGCCACAGTGGTTATTCTTCTCGCTATAGTGGTTATCAACACCTCCTCAGCCCTTATGCTACAAGGCCCTGGCGGTAGCGGGGATCTATTAAGGATCTCAGTTTGATCTATAGAGGATCGAACAATTGGATCTGACCTGTGGATAATGAGGATAAAAAGAGCAAACATACCGGGAAAACAGTGGGAGAACTGGCAAGAAGGTTTGAGGAATAGCCAGGGCGAACGTTAAGAGTGAAAACCGTCCCTAATCTGCCAGAGCAAATCAAAGGAAAATAAAGCACAAATCTGATAAGGCGAGACTGTACTGACGCTGGATAAAACTAACCAGCAAACAGATGCGGAGAAAACAGCTTTGATTAGGTTAAGTTGATACCTTTTACCGTTTCGCAGCAGAGGTGTTAAAAGAAGCATTGTACTATTCGCCCTGACTCACTTCAGGTAACCGTCAAACCTGACGCATGCGTAATGCCATGGTTTGATGCATTAACAGCGGTGTCAGCCATATCGATAACCAGCCCGGTGTTTAGTCAGGCACCAGATTCATGGGTAAGAAGTATTTAACGACATTTAGCGACTCTCTCCTCTGCTCAACTAAACCGTTTTATTCATCCTTCTCAGACAAAATTTTCACCATAGAAATATCAATGTAAGTATTTGATTAAAAATGACTTTTTTTGGATTTTCATGATGAAAACACCGTGAATTTACCCTGAAAATCAGGATTGCGGAGTTCGTTATTATGGGCGCTGTAGGCTTAACAAAGCGATTCTCAGCACAAAACTTGTGCTCAATGCTTACGTTAATCCATCCGGCTATAGCAGTGAGTAAAAACCATCATAAGTAAAATCGTGAAACTTCCCTCTAAACAGTGGCTGAGAAATGAAGGTTTGAGTTCTGAAGGCCATAAGTTCACTGTCGGATGGCACATCCACTCAATGAGGTTGTGAGGTCTCTCTGGCTGGCAATATATATTTGCTGTCAGACCGGCTCGTTTTAAGCAGGTCAATTCCCCCTCCCCTTTGAGTAGGTAGTTCATACGTGAAATGCTGCTGTTGGAAGAGTCAGCTTTTTAATCAGCCAGAAGAGGGGCTTTTCCAGAAATTAGCAAAAACACCGATCAATCAACCTCAACAGTCTGCATATTTCAGTTTGGATCTGGTGCGTGCGTAGTTGTCATTAAGCAGAAACTCGCAGATAGCCCGACAGCAAAAAGAGCGAAGCGATACTCTCTCTACGCTGCAATCAGTACGTTGCCGTTACGAAACAGTACTAAGTCGGTCAAGATGACTGAGCCACAGCATCTTGTTTGAGGAAATCAACAAATGCGCGCAACGGCGCAGACATGAACCGGCTGGGAAAATAGAGCCAGGGGCCTTCGAATGCAGACCACCATTCTGGCAGTACAGCAACAAGCTCGCCAGTTTCGAAATGGGGCTGTAATTAGTTTTCGAAGGTAGCAATTATCCCTCTGCCCTGTCTGGCAAATTCAATAGCGGCAGCGGCACCATTGACGCCAATGATTAAGCGACCGGCAGGATTCACACTCACGATCTTTCCCTGCCATCCAAATTGCAAGGGTATCAGTGCCCCGCTTGAATACTTCAACTGAATACAATCATGCTCTGCTAAATCAGCCGAATGTGACGGTAAATCCTGCAAAGCCAGATAGGAAGGCGCGGCCGCCAGTGCGAGCGTCTGTGGGCGGGGAGCAATCGGTACGGCAATGTTATCTTTTGCCAGCTGCTCGCCATAGCGGATACCGGCGTCACAGCCTGCTGAGGTTGCGTCTACCAACCGGTCATCAACCATAATCTCCACGCGCAATAGCGGATAGCGCAGGAGGAAAGGGTTCATTATGGGGGGCAGGATATCCGTCATCACTGCACCAGTAACATTCAGTTTTAGCACGCCAGGACTCTGTTCCAGCGCGGTGATCTTTTCGCTGACGGTAGAAGGCGACAAACCAAGCTGCTTCGCGACCATCCGGAAACCATTTTCTTTGAATACGCTAATGAAGATCGATAGGTCATCCACAGTTGCCGTCTGTTATTGTCCGGATTTCCGATCAGCCTATTCACATTACCCTCTATTATCAAACGTTAACAATCAGCTTAAAAAGGGAGGGCAAATACGGGTCTCTTTCTGCAGAAGAAAGAGCACCCAAGCCGAATAAATCAGAGTCTGTATGAAAGATAAAATTGTTCTTATTACCGGAGCCAACAAAAGTATCGGCTTTGAAACGGCCCGACAGCTTGGCCTGCGTGGTTACCGCATCTGGCTGGCATGTCGTGATAAAGCGCGGGGCCAGGCTGCGCTGGCAAAACTGGTCGCGGAAGGTATCGAAACCCGGATAGTGGAGAGGGATGTGTCGCAGTTGTCGAGCGTTCAGGCGGCTGCGCAATACATGTTTAAAGAAGAAGGGCAGCTGGATATTCTGATTAATAATGCCGGTATCTAAGGCGTTCTGGGCACTAACCCCAGCGAGCAAAGTATCGATGAGGTTATGGCGGTATATGATACCAATGTGTTTGGTGCCATAAGAGTAACCCAGGCTTTTCTGCCGCTGCTGAAAGCCGCAGTCAGCGCTAAAATTATTATGGTCAGTAGCGGACTGGGCTCACTGGAATGGGTCTCCGACCCGAACTATCCCTATTTTAAGGTCAATGAACTGGGCTATAACAGCTCCAAAACTGCACTTAACGCGGTGACCCTCGCCTTTGCCAAACAGCTAAAGGATCAGGGCATCAGCGTGAATGCTGTCGACCCTGGCTATACCGCCACGGATTTCAATGGACACAGTGGTTATCGAAGTGTCACTGAAGCTGCTGCCGGCATTGTCTGGCTGGCAGAACAGAGTCCGGCGGGAATTAATTACCGGCGGATTCTACTTCGATCAACATCGGGCACCCTGGTAGAGGCCGGCTGAAACCAGATACAACCAGGATGATGAGCGGGTCTGCATCTCAGCGGCGGTGATATTCTGGCGAAGTTTACGCCTCAACATCTCATTGCCGCGCCTGCTGATTCGTCCACTTTTGTTCTCTACCCGGCGCTAACCACGTTCTTTCGGTCCAGATGATACAGCGTATAAAAAGCGAGAAAGGAAGAACGGGAAACCGGGCAAATAGTCAGGTGAGCAATCTGTCTTGTCATTGTAATTATTCGACCGCTCTCCTCACGGAAATGGCTTAATCGCCATGACGCGTTGTTACCGCCGGTAAAGGAACATCTCAACAGGCTAAACTATCCTGTTACTATTTATGCGCGGTTTAACCGTGGATATGAGAGATTTACCGTCACTGCTGCCATTAAAAGCATCGCCGGTGCTCTCCTGATCTTTACTCTATCTTCCGACTTGTGCTGACCGTTTCTTTCCTGAAATCTCACCAGGGAATTTTACGTGTAAGATGATGAAATAAATAATTATTTTTTATATTTTCACGATGAAAACACCCTTTTCCACCCGCCATTTTCACCAGGATCCTGTCCTGTTATTACGCTGTATGCTGGCTGCGGTTCCTGCCCAGACAAATGAGATCGCAGAAGTTTTTAATAACAGCACCAACGAAGATTCGTCTGCCGCCTATCCCTGCCTGAGTTCGGCTACTGTGTATTAGCCAGGCTTCCCCGCTACTCCCTGCTGTAGTCACCCGATCTGGATGATAAGCCGGTTACGCTGGCTGGCTCTGCCGAAGCATTCCATCCGATAGTAAAAAATCCAGGTTTTTGGCATTTTTCTAAAAAATTGGCAGATAGCCGCTTTTTGTGTAGTATGCAAAAAACATTAATGCAGAGGGGCTTATGAAGCGTGACTATGGTGGTGTGCTGGAGATGGCAACGCGTGCCAACTCTATGTTGCACGGGCTGAGCAATCACATTGAGCAGCAGCGTCAGGAATTTAACCAGACCGGTTTTTATCAGACTTTCTCACGCAATGCCGTCGCTAATATGCCATTGCTGAGTAAGCATGCCGTGGTTGCTGCCATCAGTGACATGGAAGAAGCCGGCTATCAGTTTGGCAAGAAGCAAACCGGTAGCACCTCGCAATATGCATTAACCATCCAGAATGTGGTCGATATTTATCAGCATCGCAAGGTGCCAAAATACCGCGACAAGCACGAAGGCCCGTTTGTGATTTTTGTGGTCAGCCTCAAAGGTGGCGTCTCCAAAACGGTCAGCACCGTAACGCTGGCCCACGGTATGCGCGCCCATCCTTCGATGCTGCACAATGACCTGCGTATTCTGGTTATCGACCTCGACCCGCAGGCATCCAGCACCATGTTTCTCAGCCACACCAACAGTGTCGGCTCTGTGCTGGAAACCGCCGCTCAGGCGATGCTGAACGATCTGGACGCTGACCAGCTGCGTGAACAGTTTATCAAACCGACGGTGATGCCTGGAGTGGATGTCATTCCCGCCTCGATTGATGACGGTTTTGTCGCCAGTGACTGGGAAGAACTGGTCGCCCAGCATCTGCCTGGCGTTGCACCTTCTGAAGTTCTGCGTCGTAACGTCATCGATCGTCTGGCAGGCGATTACGACTTCATCTTCCTCGATACCGGCCCGCATCTTGATTCCTTTATGCTGAATGCGATTGCTGCCAGTGATGTGCTGCTGACGCCAACGCCGCCAGCGCAGGTTGATTTCCATTCAACCATGAAGTACCTGACGCGTCTGCCAGAGATGCTGGAGCGGATCGAAGCGGAAGGGGTTGAGCCACGTCTGAAGGCGAATATTGGCTTCATGTCAAAAATGACCTCCAAGCACGACCATCTCACGTCACAAAGTTATGCCCGCGAAGTGTTTACCAAATCGATGCTCGATTGTGGCCTGCCGCGACTGGATGGCTTTGAACGCTGCGGCGAATCGTTTGATACGGTGATCAGCGCGAACCCATCATCTTATCCCGGCAGCGCTGATGCGTTACGCAAAGCTAAATATGAAGCGGAACAGTTCTCACGGGCTGTATTCGATCGCATTGAATATATCAGGAGCACCCTGTGAGCAAACCCATCCAGCGCATTGGCCGCAAATTCGGTGATTCCGCCATTGCCAGCATGATCGACAGCAGCAGCCAGTCGCGCACTTTTACCCTGAAGTCAGGTATGAAGGCGACCTTTGTGCGGCAATTGATCCCGCATGATGACATAGAAGCAAAGACCTATGTCGACCCGAAGATCAACGGTCGCGATCAGAGCACGCTGACGGCGGAGTCGCTCAAAGAGATCACCCGCACCATTACCCTGCAACAGTTCTTTCCGGCCATCGGGCGCATCACCGCTGACCGGATCGAAATCATGGATGGCTCCCGTCGCCGTGCAGCCTGTATTCTCTCTGGCGCCAGTCTGGAAGTGCTGGTCACGGCGGATGAACTGAGCATCAGTGATGCTCGTCAGCTGGCCGCCGATATTCAGACTGCCCGCGAACATAACCTGCGCGAGCTGGGACTGCGTTTTATGCTGATGAACGAGCAGGGCATGAGTAAGTCGGAGATTGCCAAAGCGGAAGGGATCTCGAATGCCAAAGTGACCCGTGCTTTCCAGGCTGCTTCAGTTCCGGCTGAATTTATCGAACTTTTCCCGGTGGTGGCTGAACTGACGCTGCAGGATTATCAACTGCTGCTTGATGTGTGGGAAGAAGCCAAAGCCGAAGCGGTCGCGGTCGATGACCTGGTCAGTCAGATTCAGGATAAACTGACCCGTGATACGATGCCGGCACAGCTCAACGCCGACGAAAAAAAATCGGCCATTCTCGACTGCTTCAAAACCGCCAGGAAGCAGCTTAAAACGCCGCCGCCAGCCAGCAGGACGGTGACGGAAAAACTGGCGACCTTCAGCACCGCCAATACCTATGCGCGCCGTAAAACCAACGACGAGAAGCGGACCGTGCAGTATGAATTCAGCCGCCTGCCAAAAGAGATCACCGAGAAGATTGATGCTTCGATTAAACAGATTTTGTCATCGATGAAGCAGAACAATTCCTGATTATCGTTAAAACCGGCCTGCCGCCGGTTTTTTTATCCTGGCCGGTCAGATCACTTTCTTCACTATTTATCACTCCCGCTCGAAAACTCGCTGCATTGCTGACCCACCCGGCGTTACAGGGAGGTTAAAGACGGTCATCCTTCCCCTTATTCCGGCGTTACATCTCCCATTACTGCAATTTGATTGTTGAATCCTGACCTATTTGCGGTTATAGCTAAAACGGTTTAGCTTACTCATCTACTTTAAGGAATTTCTATGTCAGTACGCGTGTGGTGTCTGGGTGATGCGGTAGTCGATCTGTTGCCGGAAGAGCCGGGACGTTTAATGCAGTGTCCGGGCGGCGCACCGGCCAATGTGGCGGTGGGTGTGGCGCGCCTGCAGGGGAAGAGTGCGTTTATCGGCAGGGTAGGGGCCGACCCGTTTGGCGACTTTATGCGCCAGACGCTGATTGATGAGCAGGTAGAAACCTCCTTCCTTAAATCCGACCCCGCTCATCGCACCTCAACCGTGGTGGTCGGACTGGATAACACCGGCGAGCGGTCGTTCACCTTTATGGTACGTCCCAGCGCCGATCTGTTTCTTGAGACAACCGATCTGCCGCAGTTCAGCGCCGGGGAATGGTTGCACTGCTGTTCAATCGCGCTGTCAGCCGAACCTTCACGGACAGCCACGCTTACCGCAATGCAGCGTATACGCGCCGCAGGCGGATTCGTCAGTTTCGACCTGAACCTGCGTGATGATCTGTGGCCTGACCCGACACAGCTGCATGCGGTTGTGCATCAGGCGCTGGCCTGTGCTGATGTGGTGAAGCTGTCAGAAGAGGAACTTCAGTTCCTCCATTCTGCCGCAGATCCTGCCGACAGCATGCAACAGCTGGCTGAACGTTTTGCCATTAAGCTGCTGCTGGTTACGCAGGGCAGGGCGGGCGTGATGGCTTGTCACCAGGGGCAGATTTATCACTATCCCACTACGCCGGTGGCCAGCATTGACACCACCGGTGCCGGTGATGCCTTTGTCGCCGGACTGTTGTGGCAGCTGGCGCAGTCGGGTCTGCCCGCCGATGAGCCACAGTTAGCCGTCAGTCTTGCCAGCGCCCAGCGTTGTGGCGCACTGGCAACCACGACTAAAGGGGCAATGACGGCACTACCCTGGCTGCATCAACTCAGCGACCCGACAGGCTGATTTTCCGGGCTGTTATCACTGGTTTTGCGAGCCATCTCACATTCACTAAACCGGTTTAGCTATTTTCATTGCGCGATGAAATTACCCATGATTATGATTCGCGCCTAAACCGGTTTAGCAAGAAAAGTTTGTGATGATAGCCCTTCCTCAGAGACGCAAAACAATGAAAAAAAGCACGATTGCATTAGCCCTGGCAACCCTGTTCGTTGCTGTGCCGGTCCGGGCAGAGCCGGGCCTCAGCACGATTGAAGCCCGGCTTGCCGCACTTGAACACCGTCTGCAGGTCGCGGAGCAACGCGCAAGCGCGGCTGAAATCCGGGCCGAAGCGGCTGAGAAGCAGGCACAACAGCTGGCAACCGTCCAGCAGCAGACCCCGCCAGCTCCCACTGACGTTGCGCAACGTAGCGCTAAACCGGAACTGAAACCTTCCGCCGATGCGGGCGGATTTGAATTTCACGGCTACGCCCGCTCCGGCCTGCTGATGAACAGCTCGGCAGCGAAAACCCAGGGCGGACCGACGCTGACCCCTGCCGGCGAAACCGGCGGCCACGTCGGGCGTCTCGGTAATGAGCCTGACACCTATGTCGAACTGAATCTGGAACATAAACAGACGCTGACCAACGGTGCCACCACCCGCTTTAAAGCGATGCTGGCCGACGGTCAGCGTACCTACAACGACTGGACGGCTGACAGCAGCGATCTCAACCTGCGGCAGGCGTTTGTCGAAATCGGCCAGCTGCCGACCTTCGACGGTGCCTTTAAAGACAGCACCGTCTGGGTCGGTAAACGCTTTGGTCGTGACAACTTCGATATTCACTGGATCGACTCCGATGTAGTGTTCCTCGCCGGAACCGGTGCCGGCTTTTACGACATCAGGTGGGGCGATCGGGCGCGCAGCAACCTCTCGGTGTATGGACGGA
>MIEI01000074.1 GCA_002095305.1 Pantoea brenneri | reverse complement strand
CGCGCGCGCGGCAGAGGTGGACGATGCGGCCTGGTGCGCGCAGGTGGCGCAGCGTGTCAGTACGCTGCTGGCCGACCGTCAGGAAGTCGACATTCGCGAGATCCAGTGTGCGGTTGAAGAGACGCTGATGGCCGGCCCCTATCCGCAGCTGGCCCGGACCTATATCGAATATCGCCACGATCGTGACGTCGCACGCGATCGCCAGAGCCAGTTGCATCACGCCATTCGCGGGCTGGTCGATCAGACCAATGCTGCTCTGCTGAACGAAAATGCCAATAAAGACAGCAAAGTGATCCCGACCCAGCGCGATCTGCTGGCCGGGATCGTGGCGAAGCACTATGCACAGCAGCAGATCCTGCCGCGTGATGTGGTGCTGGCCCACGAGCGCGGCGAGATCCACTATCACGATCTCGACTATTCGCCCTTCTTCCCGATGTTTAACTGCATGCTGATCGATCTGAAAGGGATGCTGACCAACGGCTTTAAAATGGGCAATGCCGAGATTGAGCCACCAAAATCGATCGCCACCGCGACCGCCGTTACTGCGCAGATCATCGCTCAGGTCGCCAGCCATATCTACGGTGGCACCACCATTAACCGGATTGATGAGGTGCTCGCCCCGTTTGTTGAACTGAGCTACCGCCGGCATCACGCCATCGCCGTGGAGTGGCAGATCGCTGAGGCGGAGCAATACGCGCAGCAGCGCACCGAAAAAGAGTGTTACGACGCCTTCCAGTCGCTGGAATACGAGGTCAATACCCTGCATACCGCCAACGGTCAGACGCCGTTTGTCACCTTTGGCTTTGGGCTGGGCACGGACTGGGCGGCCCGGCTGATCCAGCAGTCGATTCTGCGTAACCGGCTGGCCGGTCTGGGCAAGAACCGCAAAACCGCGGTGTTCCCTAAACTGGTGTTCAGCATTCGTGAAGGGGTCAACCGGCGCGCAGGCGACATTAACTACGACATCAAGCAGCTGGCACTGGAATGCGCCAGTAAGCGCATGTATCCCGATATTCTCAATTACGATCAGGTAGTAAAGGTCACCGGTTCATTCAAGACGCCAATGGGCTGCCGCAGCTTCCTCGGCGTGTATGAAGAGGATGGCGAGCAAATCCATGAAGGCCGCAACAATATCGGGGTAATCAGCCTCAATCTGCCGCGTATCGCCCTGGAGGCGGCGGGTGACGAGACGCGCTTCTGGTCACTGCTGGATCAACGTCTGCTGCTGGCGAAACGGGCATTAATGACCCGCGTGGCGCGCCTGGAGAAAACCAAAGCGCGGGTGGCACCGATCCTTTATATGGAAGGGGCCTGTGGCGTTCGCCTGAACGCCGATGATGAAATCGGACCGATTTTCCGCAACGGCCGCGCCTCACTGTCGCTGGGTTATATCGGCCTGCATGAAACCCTGAACGCGCTAAGCGGCGGCCAGCATCATCCGTATGATGATGCGGCTCTGCGCGCCAAAGGGGTGGAGATTATCGCCCATCTGCGCGCCGCGACCGATCGCTGGAAAGACGAGACCGGTTACGGCTTCAGCCTCTACAGCACCCCAAGTGAAAATCTGTGCGATCGCTTCTGCCGGCTTGATGCAGCGGAATTTGGCGTGGTGCCCGGCGTCACCGACAAAGGCTACTACACCAACAGCTTCCATCTCGACGTCGAGAAGAAGGTGAATCCGTACGACAAAATTGACTTTGAAGCGCCCTATCCGCCGCTGGCGAATGGCGGTTTCATCTGTTACGGCGAATACCCCAACATCCAGCACAACCTGAAGGCGCTGGAAGATGTCTGGGATTACAGTTATGACCGCGTGCCCTATTACGGCACCAACACCCCGATTGACGAGTGCTACGACTGCGGGTTCAACGGCGAGTTTACCTGCACCAGCCGCGGCTTTACCTGTCCGCAGTGCGGCAACCACGATCCGGCCCGCGTCTCGGTCACCCGCCGGGTCTGCGGCTATCTTGGCAGCCCGGACGCGCGGCCTTTCAACGCCGGTAAACAGCAGGAAGTGCAGCGTCGGGTGAAACATCTCGAGGGCCCGCTGGGATGATGCGTATCCATCGCTATTACGATGTGGATATTGTGAACGGGCCGGGCACGCGCTGTACCCTGTTTGTCGCAGGCTGCGAACATCAGTGTCGCGGCTGCTACAACCAGAGTACCTGGCGGCTCGATTCGGGCGTTCCCTTTACCCTGGCGATGGAAGAGCAACTGCTGGCAGATTTGCAGGATACCCGCATCCCGCGTCAGGGACTGTCACTGAGCGGCGGCGATCCGCTGCATCCGCATAACGTGCCGCACATTCGCCGGCTGGTGAAACGGGTGCGGCAGGCGTGCCCCGATAAAGATATCTGGCTGTGGACCGGTTACCGGATGCAGGAGCTGAATGGTGCCCAGCGCGAGGTGCTGGACTATCTCGACGTGCTGATTGATGGCCGCTTTGTCGAGGCCGAGAAAGATCTCCGGCTGCTGTGGCGTGGCAGCCGCAATCAGCGTATCTGGCAGCTACGCTGAGTGACGTGGAATATCTCCTGACTCGATGATAGTCACGCTGTCGCCGCCCGGCGTAAAGGCCTGCTGATGCAGACAGCGCGCCACGTCACGCGCGGTGACTGAACGCCAGTTGCCCGGCAGCAGGCCAAACAGCGGCGCCATCAGACTCTCTCCTCGGCGCGTCTGCGCCCGATCGCCCAGCAGTAACGAGGGCCGCACCAGCGTCAGCCGCGGCCAGCCCTGATGCCGCAGTGCATTTTCCATCTCACCCTTGACCCGATTGTAAAAAAACGGCGAGTGACGACTGGCACCGTGCGCACTGATCGCCAGCATCTGCTTCGCCCCTAAACGTAGTCCGCTCAGGCCACTGTCGACCACCAGCGTATAATCGACGTGGATAAAGGCCTGCTTGCTGCCCGCCTGCTTGCGGGTAGTGCCCAGACAGCAGAACACCGTATCCAGCGAGGTTTGTAATGGCCCGAGCACGTCGGTGAGATCCGCTTCAACCGGATTAACCACCTTGCGCATCGCGGGTAACGCCCGCCGGGTCGGCGCAATAATTTCATCAACCCGCGGGTCCTCAATCAGTAAGCGCAGCAGATGCGATCCGACTAATCCGGTGGCCCAGTCAGTAATACGCGATTCATTTCAGATTCGTCCTTATTTCACTGCTCACAGGTTAAAAGATAGCTGATCTACGCGGCCTGGCTTGCGTTCTGACATGGAGCGTCCAGGCTTAATACATTAATCAGGAAAGCGCATCCCGCGCTCCACCGTTTAAGGAGGAAAAGATGAGCAAGAAAGTTGCGGTTTTGATTACCGATGAATTTGAAGACTCAGAATTTACCTCACCGGCCGAAAGTTACAAAGGCGCTGGCTTTGAGGTAATCACCATCGAGAAGCAAGCGGGTAACGTGGTCAAAGGGAAACAAGGCGAAGCGGAAGTGACCATCGATCGCAGCATCGATGATGTCAGCCCGGCCGAATTTGATGCGTTGCTGCTGCCCGGCGGTCATTCACCGGATGCCCTGCGCGGCGACGATCGCTTTGTCGCGTTTACCAAAGAATTCGTCGCCAGCGGCAAACCTATCTTTGCGATTTGCCATGGCCCACAGCTGCTGATCAGTGCCAATGGCGTACGTGGCCGCAAGATGACCAGCGTGAAGGCGATTGCCATTGACCTGGTAAACGCGGGTGCTGACTTCCACGATAAAGAAGTGGTGGTTGACGACGATAAGCTGGTCACCAGCCGGACGCCTGACGATCTGCCGGCGTTTAATCGCGAATCTCTGCGGATCCTCGAAGCGATTTAACCCGCTGCGCCCCTTTCCTGCCGGAGAGGGGCCGCTAATCCTGCCTTACCTCTTGCCGTACCCAGGCAATTTTCTTGCCGAAGCCCAGCGCATTATCGGTCATCTTCACTTCATCCAGCTGAATCTCCCACAGCGGTGCGGACACCTTACGCGCAATCGGAAATCGCTTGTGGTAGGCGCTGCGCGCCACGTGCTCTGCCTCGTCGCTTAGCCGCACGATATGGCCGCGATACTGCACGCCTTTGATCAGCAACACGCTTCTGGGCTGGCCGTTCACCGTGCCCGCCACCTGCGGATTTTTCATCACCAGCAGGCCGTGACGGGTATCCGGCTCCGTCATGATCCAGAACGCCATGCGTGCTTCGTCGAAGACGTAATAACAGTTGGCGCACCACAGCTCATCATCGGCGGTGCAGCAGAGGGAAAGGACGTGTTGTTTTCTGAGGTAGCGAACCAGATGGGCATGGTCGGACAAGGTGATCTCCTGACGGCGCACCGGATAGCGACAGGCGGCGAAGCGCGCTACACTGCCCGGCACTGTTTTTATGGAATCCATTACGATGAGTCAGCGCTGGCAACTCTACATCGTCCGTACGGCGAAAGGGAGCCTCTACACCGGCATCACCACCGACGTTCCGCGCCGGGTGGATCAGCATCAGCGTGGACGCGGCGCCCGGTCGCTGCGCGGCAAAGGCCCGCTGGATCTGGTGTTTCACTGTGAGGCGGGCGATCGCGCCAGCGCCTCCAGACTGGAGTATCAGGTGAAGCAACTGACCCGCCAGCAGAAATTACTGTTGGTGGCGAGCCAGCCGGTTAGTCTGGAAAGCTGGCTGGGTACGCCGGTTAAGGCTGACGGTTAAAGGGTTCAGCGTATTCGATGCGCCCTTCGGCACCGTCGAAGGCATTATCCGCCAGACGGTAGACCTGGAAAGCGGCTTCGCTACCGGGCCAGCGGCTGTGCAGGCCATAGCGGGCAGCAGGCTCAAAGCCAAAGCGGTTAAACAGCGCCGGATCGCCCAGTACCACGACTGCGCTATAGCCGAACTCATTCAGCGTATCCAGCCCTTCATAAATCAGCTGTTTCGCAATGCCCTGACCGCGCAGGCTTTCGTCCACCGCCAGCGGGGCCAGTCCGACCCAGTTGCGATCGTCGCCCTGTACGCTAACCGGACTGAATGCGGCATAGCCCAGCACCTGTCCTTCCTCGTCGGTCGCTACCACGCCCAGCGTCAGCAGGCCATCTTCACGTAACGCCTGGGTCAGTTCAGCTTCGGCTGAGGTGCTGAAACAGCGCCTCAGCAAACTGTCGATGCCCGCGGCATCAACGCCAATCTCGGTACGTATTAACATGCAACACCCGCGCGCGCCTGTGTGGCCTTCGCGTCCTGTTTCATTCCGGCTTCAACAAAATTCGCCATCTGCTGAATTGCCGTGCGTAATGCGGTGGGCATGGCGTCGAGTTCAATAGCATCCATTACGTTCTTCACCTCCAGTCCCAGCTCGGTGTCGCCTTCAATCGCCAGACGGCGCTGAAAGAACAGCATGTCGGGATCTGCTTTGCGTGCTGCCACCAGCAACAAGTCATTGGCATTGCCCCGAAACCAGACATCCGCTTCGGCGTGCTGCAATACCGCCAGTCGGCCATCCTGCATCGTCGTGATCCATTGCAGACTGACATCCGCAATGTCTATCCCCAGCAGGCGTCCTTCGAGAAAGTCTAACTCACCTTCGGCCAAAGCATGGCGAAATTGCCAGTTTAGGAGTTGTTGCAAAAGCAACTTTTTAACCGGGAATGGGGTTAGCGCTGCGGGTAAGCCTAAGATTTCAGGCGCCTTTTTCACAATATGGGCATGTAACCGCTCTAACACTTTCTTCACTCCCTTCAGAAAATTTTACGTATATTGCCACATCCTTTTCTGCGCGCCTCCTCTGAGATCAATAAAAACCGCTGACGGTCGATTAAAAAAACATCATCGGCGATGATCAATTGGAATTTCACTGCCCCAAATCAACGTTTGCCCGTCGGCAGATGCCTAGACTCGTTGCCCATCTGCATGTCGAGAGGATTACCGATGGAACTGCTCTGCCCGGCAGGAAATTTACCCGCAGTGCGCATCGCCGTAGAGAATGGCGCCGATGCCGTGTATGTGGGACTGAAAGATGACACCAATGCGCGCCACTTTGCGGGCCTGAACTTCACCGATAAAAAGCTGGCTGAGGCCGCGCGCTATCTGCATCAGCATCAGCGTAAACTGCATGTGGCGATCAATACCTTTGCCCATCCGGACGGCATGGGACGCTGGCAGCGGGCGATTGACGTGGCGGCACAAAACGGTGCAGATGCGCTGATTCTGGCGGATATTGCCACACTGGAATATGCCGCATCCCGCTATCCGCAGGTTGAACGCCATCTGTCGGTGCAGGCCTCCGCCACCAATCTTGAGGCGGTTCGTTTTTACCATCGACACTTCAACTTACACCGCGTGGTGCTGCCGCGCGTGCTGTCAATTCATCAGGTAAAACAGCTCGCCCGCTCAACTCCGGTGCCGCTGGAAGTGTTTGCTTTCGGCAGCCTGTGCATTATGGCTGAAGGACGTTGCTACCTCTCTTCATGGCTGACCGGTGAATCGCCCAACAGCGCCGGTGCCTGTTCGCCAGCGAAGTTCGTGCGCTGGCAGCAGACGCCACAGGGCATGGAGTCACGTCTGAATGAGGTGCTGATCGATCGCTATGCGCCTGACGAAAGCGCGGGCTATCCCACCTTGTGCAAAGGTCGCTATCAGGTTAACGATCAGCGCTATCACGTGCTGGAAGAGCCCACCAGCCTCAATACGCTGGAGCTGCTGCCGGAGCTGCTGCGTGCCGGCATCGCCTCGGTGAAGATTGAGGCCGCCAGCGCAGCCCGGCTTACGTGGCTGACGTGGCGCGCGTCTGGCGTCAGGCAATCGATCGCTGTAAGGCACAGCCGGAACATTTCGGCGTGACGCCAGAGTGGATGAAGACGCTGGGCGATCTCTCAGAAGGAACACAGACCACGCTGGGTGCCTATCACCGTGAATGGCAATAAGGAGTCATGATGCAATATGCCCTGGGACCGGTGCTCTGGTACTGGCCAACCGAAACACTGGAAAACTTTTATCAGCAGGCAGCCCGCAGCAGTGCGGATATCATCTACCTCGCGAAGCGGTGTGCAGCAAACGACGCGCCACCAGTTATGCCGACTGGATGACGCTGGCCCGCGACCTGGCTGCCAGTGGCAAACAGGTCGTGCTTAGCACCCTGGCGCTGCTGCAATCGCCGTCGGAACTGAAAGAACTGAAGCGCTACGTTGAAAATGGCGAGTTTCTGATCGAAGCCAATGATATCGGCACGGTGAATATGGCCGCCGAGCGCCATCTGCCGTTTGTTGCCGGGCCGACGCTGAATGTCTATAACGCCGAGACGCTGCAGCTGCTGGTAAAAGAAGGCATGACGCGCTGGTGCATGCCGGTTGAGATGTCGCGCGACTGGCTACTGCAGTTGCTGCAACAGTGCGAAGAACGGGGTATCCGGCAGCAGTTTCAGGTCGAAGTGCTGGGCTATGGCCATCTGCCGCTGGCGTTATCTGCGCGCTGCTTTACCGCGCGTTCAGAAAACCGTGCCAAAGACGCCTGTGAAACCTGCTGCATCAAGTATCCTGAAGGTCGTCGCGTGCTGTCGCAGGAAGGTCAGCAGGTATTCGTGCTTAACGGTATTCAGACCATGAGCGGCTACTGCTATAACCTCGGCAACGATTTGCCAGGCATGCATCGCTGGGTCGACTGCGTGCGGCTCTCGCCGCAGGATAGTGGAACCCTGGCGGAGATCGATCGCTTCCGCGCCAATGAAAACGGTCAGGCACCGCTGATGGTGGCGAAAGGCAACGATTGTAATGGCTACTGGCGCAAACTGGCGGGCATGACGCTGGCATCCTGAGTAAAAGCACATACCGGCTATATTCCTGCTGAGGTTAGCAGTTTTAATATAAGGAATGATGCGTAATACTAAAAGGTGCAGAATCTGACGTCTGCGCCATATAACGGGAGTAGCCATGTCTGAGAAAAAACCTCTTCGTCTGTCCGTACTGGATCTGGCGCCGATCCCCCAGGGCGCGACCGCACGTGAGGCGTTCCACACGTCGCTGGCGCTGGCGCGTCAGGCTGAAAAGCTGGGCTACCAGCGCTACTGGCTGGCTGAACATCACAACATGACCGGCATTGCCAGTGCCGCTACCTCGGTGCTGATTGGTTATCTGGCGGCGAATACCGACACGCTACAGCTCGGCTCCGGCGGCATTATGCTGCCTAACCATGCGCCGCTGGTGATTGCCGAGCAGTTTGGCACCCTGGCCTCGCTGTATCCCGGCCGTATTGATTTAGGCCTGGGCCGCGCGCCCGGTTCCGATCAGCGTACGATGATGGCGCTGCGTCGACATCTCTCCAGCATGCACGCCGATACGTTTCCGGATGATGTCGCTGAACTGATCGGCTGGTTCGATGCCGAACCGGGCGAACAGCCGGCGGTACAACCGGTGCCCGGTCTGGGGCTGAAAATTCCGGTCTGGCTGCTTGGTTCCAGCCTCTACAGCGCCCAGCTGTCAGCCAAATTGGGTCTGCCGTTCGCCTTTGCTTCGCATTTCGCGCCCGACCAGCTGTTCCAGGCGCTGCACGTCTACCGTGAAAACTTCCAGCCGTCGACGCGTCTTGAAAAACCTTACGCCATGGTCTGTATCAACGTGGTGGCTGCCGACAGCGAACGTGATGCGCGCTTCCTGTTTACCTCGCAGCAACAGCAGTTTATTAACCTGCGCCGCGGTAAGCCTGGCCCGTTACCCGCACCGGTTGAGAACATGGATAATCTCTGGTCGCCGTCAGAACAGTATGGCGTGCAGCAGGCCTTGAGCATGTCGCTGGTCGGCGATAGCGACAAAGTGCGTCACGGTCTGGCTTCGCTGATGCGCGAAACTCAGGCTGACGAGATCATGGTCAACGGCCAGATTTTCGATACCGAGGCGCGTCTGCGTTCATTCGCCATTGCGATGGAAGCGGCCCGCAGTCTGTAATTCTGCCGGCGGTGGGGGCAAGCCATCGGCACCCACCGCCAGCTGCCGACTGTCACGCGCCGGCGATCGGCCATAAAAGCGGCTGTACTCCCGGCTGAACTGCGAAGCGCTCTGATACCCTACCCGATAGCCCGCCGTCCCTGCATCCAGCTTTTCCACCCGCATCAGGCGTCTCGCCTCATTCAGCCGTAGCTGCTTCTGGTATTGCATCGGCGTCATCGCCGTCACCGCTTTGAAGTGATGATGCAGCGACGAGACGCTCATCCCGACGTTGCTGGCGAGCTGATCAATTTTCAGCGGTCGGTGGAAGTTTTCCCTTAGCCAGCGCGCCGCCTGCGCCACCCGGTTGCCGGGGCGCTCTGCCAGCGCCATATTCAGAATGCGCGGTCCTTCCGGCCCGGTCAGCAGTCGATAGAAAATCTCCTGTTCAATCAACGGCGCCAGCGCGGCGATATCCTGCGGATGATCGAGCAAGCGCACCAGCCGTATCACCGCATCGACCAGCAGCGGTGACATCTTATGCACCGTAATGCCCCGCTCGCTGCGTGCCTGCGACAGCGGCAGCACGGGCGGAAACTGCTCGAGGTAACGCATTAACCGGGTTTCATTGATGGTGATGCCGATACCCAGATTGGGCTTTTCCGGCGTGGCAACGGTGACGCAGCCGCGGACCGGCATATCCAGCGTCACCAGCAACAGATCGCCCGGCCCGTAATGCAGGATCTCATCCCCGATATGCAGCGCTTTACCGCCCTGCGCCACCAGCGCAAAGCTGGCCCATTGGGCAATGTGCACCGGCTCGCTGGGGGCTGAACTACGGCCAAAAAACAGACAATCTATGGCGCTGGTGTGCCGGCCATCACTCGGCGCGTGACGATCGATCAGCTGCGCCAGCGCTTGCCACTCAGGGGCTTCTGTCATCACTCCTCCCGTCTCCGTCCGCTCTGTATTCAGATGCGGCAGATCTTAACGTAAGTTAATCCCGACACCCGCCTTGCCCGGTCATCTTTGCAGGATCGTGCAAAAAGCTTGCAGGATTGCGCTACCCACATCCGGCACCAGCGCGCATAGTCTACCGACGCAATCATTACGACAGAGAACAATATTATGAAAGCTCTGGAAAACAAAATAGCGCTGGTGACGGGCGCGTCAAAAGGTATTGGCGCGGCGATTGCCATCGCTTTTGCCACCGCTGGCGCGCGCGTGGTGGTCAACTATCGCCAGGACGAGCCGGGTGCGGCCGATGTGGTGAGCGATATTCTGTCGCTGGGCAGCGAAGCGGTGGCGGTACAGGCGGATATCTCACAACCTCACGAGGTTGAGCGGCTGTTTGCCACCACCGTGGCGGAGTTCGGGGCACCGGATATCGTGGTCAATAATGCCGGCAGTTTCCATCACGGTGACTTTGCAGCCCTGACGCTGGAGGTAATGCGCCAGCAGATCGACGTTAATCTGCTCGGCACCATGCTGGTGTGTCAGCAGGCGATTCACCACTTTCCGCCGCACGGTGGCAGCATCATTAACCTTAGCGCCCTCAACAGCAAAAACAGTACTCCTGGCTCGGTGCTGTGGGCCGCCACCAAAGGGGCGATTGATACCCTGACCCAGGGTCTGGCACGGGAGCTGGGGGCAAAAAATATTCGGGTCAATGCATTAGCGCCGGGGATGATCCTGACCGAGGGTTTGCTGGCAGCCAAGAAGATCAGCCCGCAGCTCAAGGCGCAACTGCTGGCGGCTACACCGCTGGGACGGTTTGGCCTGCCGGAAGATGTCGCCCAGGTGGCGCTGTTTCTCGCCTCTGAGGAGTCAGCCTACGTCAGCGGCGAGCGCGTGATGATCAGCGGCGGCGCCTGACAGGCATAAAAAAAGGGAAGCCCGAAGGCTTCCCTTTTTATCACGATTTAACGGCTGTTATGCGTCACGACGACGTGGTGCTGCGGCAGCGCCATCTTCACGACGTGGACCACGACCGCCTTCACGGTTGAAGCTACGTCCGCCTTCACGACCACCTTCACGGCGTTCAGAAGAGAAGCGACGACCACCTTCACGGTTTGCGCCCGCGCCTGCACCAGCAGGACCACGACGCTCACCACCGGCTGGACGACGATCGCCACGGCCTTCGTTCGGCTGTGCATCACCCAGCAGCTGCATATTCATCGGTTTGTTCAGAATACGCGTACGGGTGAAGTGCTGCAGCACATCGCCTGGCATGCCTTTCGGCAGCTCGATGGTTGAGTGAGTGCCGAACAGCTTGATGTTACCGATGTAACGGCTGCTGATGTCGCCTTCGTTAGCAATCGCACCAACAATGTGACGAACTTCAACACCATCATCGCGACCCACTTCGATGCGATACAGCTGCATTTCGCCAACGTCACGACGCTCGCGACGTGGACGGTCGCCATCACGGCTTTCACGTGGACCACGTGAGTCACGCGCTTCGCGGCTGTCACGACGGCCATCACGCTCATCACGATCGCGGAATTCGCGACGTGCCGGACGCGGTGCTTCTGGTGGCAGAATCAGAGGACGTTCGCCCTGTGCCATCTTCAGCAGTGCAGCTGCCAGTGTTTCCAGATCCATCTCTTCTTCTGGCTGCATCTTAGCCAGCAGCGCACGGTACTGATCCAGATCGCTGCTTTCCAGCTGCTGCTGGACTTTAGCCGCAAATTTAGCCAGACGACGCTGACCCAGCAGTTCTGCGTTTGGCAGCTCTACTTCAGGAATAGTCAGCTTCATCGTACGTTCGATGTTGCGCAGCAGACGACGCTCGCGGTTCTCAACGAACAGCAGGGCGCGACCGGCACGGCCCGCACGACCGGTACGGCCGATACGGTGAACGTAAGATTCTGCGTCCATCGGAATGTCGTAGTTCACCACCAGGCTGATACGCTCAACGTCAAGGCCACGGGCCGCAACGTCAGTCGCGATCAGGATGTCAAGACGACCATCTTTCAGGCGCTCCAGCGTCTGCTCACGCAGAGCCTGGTTCATATCACCGTTCAGCGCGGCGCTGTTATAGCCACTACGTTCCAGCGCTTCTGCCACTTCCATGGTTGCGTTTTTGGTACGCACGAAGATGATGGCAGCATCAAAGTCTTCAGCTTCAAGGAAGCGAACCAGTGCGTCTGTTTTACGACCGTAAGCGGTCCAGTAGCTCTGGCTGATATCAGGACGTGTGGTCAGGCTTGACTGAATACGCACTTCCTGTGGATCTTTCATGAAGCGTTTGGTGATGCGACGAATCGCTTCCGGCATGGTTGCAGAGAACAGCGCGGTCTGATGATCGGCTGGAATTTGCGCCATGATGGTTTCAACGTCTTCGATGAAGCCCATGCGCAGCATTTCATCTGCTTCATCCAGCACCAGGCCACGCAGGTTAGAAAGGTCTAACGTGCCGCGTTTCAGGTGGTCAAGCAGACGGCCAGGCGTACCCACAACAACCTGTGGTCCCTGACGCAGTGCGCGCAGCTGCACGTCATAACGCTGGCCGCCGTACAGGGCAACCACGTTCAGGCCACGCATATGTTTAGAGAATTCGGTAACTGCTTCAGCAACCTGTACCGCCAGTTCGCGGGTCGGTGCCAGCACCAGGATTTGTGGCGCTTTAACAGTAGGATCAATGTTGTGTAACAGCGGCAGAGAGAACGCCGCGGTTTTACCACTCCCGGTCTGCGCCATGCCTAACACGTCACGGCCCGCCAGCAGGTGAGGAATACACTCAGCCTGGATTGGGGATGGCTTAACGTAGCCCATGCCATTCAGTGATTCAAGGATGTCGGCGTTCAGGCCAAGGTCAGCAAAAGTGGTTTGAATATCAGTCATGTAGTACACGTGCCTCTTAGATTGCGGCGGCCAGTCTACATAACTCGTCGTGAAAACTTTCAGTCATTTTCATCAAAAAGTGTGAACCGGCTCAAATTAGAAGTTTTGACGAACAGAAAAGCCCTCATCCCTGAAGATGATGACTTGACAGGTTTTACAGGCAATTAAAGTTCGTCAGCTATTGCTGGTCAGATTCTGATAAATCGTCTTGTGCCTGGCCGAGTTGCGCCAGTTCCAACAATGCGTATCGGTGTTCAACAAAGTTATTGACGTTGTTGGCCACCGCCAGTTTGAACAACGCTTTCGCGTCGTCCTTCTCCCCCAGACTTAGGTAGTACTTACCTAAATAGAAGTTGGTTTCACTGAGATGTTCAGCGAGCGAGGTGTTATCCGTTGCGTCCGCCTGGAGACTTTCCATCAACGACTTTTCGCTGATGTCACCCAGGTAGAACTCGACAATATTCCATCCCCATTGGTCTCTGACCGCTTTGTCGTGACGCTGTTGAAGCGTGACTTTTGCCTTGTCGACATCCATCTCACGTTCAACGAGATAGAGCCACAGACTGCGGAAAGGATCGTTAGGATCGTCTTGATAAAACGCCAGCAGATCATCTTGCGCTAACTTGTATCGACCGCCGTAATAGAGGGCGATACCACGGTTTAAATGCGCATAGTTGTAAGTTGGATCAAGCTCAAGTACAGAATCAAACGCTTCATAGGCGGCATCAAAGTTGCCCGCCTGCGTTAAATATATGCCTAAGTAGTTAAACACTTCTGGCATATCTGGTCTTATAGACAGCGCTTGCGAAAAATCGTTCCGCGCTAATGCCCGCAGACCTAAACTATCATACAACACTCCGCGCTCATATAACAGCTGTGCGCGTTCATCATCGGTGAGGGCACGACTGGCAAGAATTTGTTCCATGCGCGCCAGAATCACTTCCTGCTGCAGTGTGGGCTGTAAAGGTACTGCAAGAACTTCGTTCTTACGCCAATTGGAGTTGCTGCATCCTGCCAGCGTCAAAGCTGTCGCAACAAAACACCAGCGCAGAAAAGGCTTCATTTCCCACTCCCGAATACAAACATTGGGATAACCATCCTGTCATCCGCCTGCTGTGCACAAGGATTCCCGCCCTCGCGATGACACAAACGCCCCTCCCTGCCAGGCAAGGAGGGGCAAATCAGCAACGACTTATTCAGCGTCAGGTGTGCTCACCGCTGCAGCTTCTTCAGTCTGCGGCTTAGATTCTGTCGCTTCTTTAATGCTCAGACGAACGCGGCCCTGGCGATCAACTTCCATCACCTTAACCGGAACTTCCTGACCCATCTGCAGATAGTCGGTCACTTTCTCAACGCGCTTATCGGCGATTTGAGAAATGTGCACCAGACCTTCTTTACCACCGCCGATAGCGACGAAGGCGCCGAAGTCAACGATGCGGGTCACTTTACCACTGTAAATGCGGCCCACTTCTCGATCTCTGCGGTGATCTCTTCGATACGACGAATCGCTTCTTTCGCTTTCAGACCATCGGTCGCGGCAATTTTCACCGTGCCATCATCTTCGATTTCAATCGTGGTGCCAGTCTCTTCGGTCAGTGCACGAATCACTGAGCCGCCTTTACCGATCACATCTTTGATCTTATCAGAGCTGATTTTGATGGTGTAAATGCGCGGTGCGAATTCAGAAATCTCAGTACGCGGGGTGCTGATAGCCTGTTCCATGACGCCCAGAATGTGCAGACGCGCACCCTTGGCCTGGTTCAGCGCTTCCTGCATGATTTCACGCGTGATGCCTTCGATTTTGATGTCCATCTGCAGCGCGGTGATACCTTCACGGCTACCAGCTACTTTGAAGTCCATGTCGCCCAGGTGATCTTCGTCGCCCAGGATGTCAGACAGAACAACAAACTTCTCGTTTTCTTTCACCAGACCCATCGCGATACCGGCAACAGCAGCCTTGATCGGTACGCCTGCATCCATCAGTGCCAGTGAGGCACCACAGACAGAAGCCATTGATGAAGAACCGTTAGATTCGGTGATTTCCGACACTACGCGGACGGTGTACGGGAATTCTTCCGCTTTTGGCATCACGGCCAACACGCCGCGCTTCGCCAGACGACCGTGACCAATTTCACGACGCTTAGGCGAACCGACCATGCCGGTTTCACCGACAGAGTACGGAGGGAAGTTGTAGTGGAACAGGAAGCTGTCGGTACGTTCGCCCATCAGCTCATCCAGATTCTGCGCATCGCGGGTGGTACCCAGCGTCGCGGTTACCAGCGCCTGCGTTTCACCACGGGTGAACAGCGAAGAACCGTGAGTACGTGGCAGCACGCCAGTACGCACATCCAGACCACGGATCATGTCTTTCTCACGACCATCGATGCGCGGTTCGCCGTTCAGAATACGGGTACGAACCACATTCTTTTCAAGGCTGTGAACGATATCGCCAATTTCAGCGCTATCCAGCGTTTCATCTTCAGCCAGCAGCGCAGCGATGGTTTCATCTTTGATCACGCCAACCTGGGTGTAACGTTCCTGCTTATCAGTGATGCGGTAAGCATCGCTGATGCGCGCTTCAGCCAGCGCAGCCACGCGAGAAATCAGCGCGGTGTTTGCGGCTTCTGGCTGCCAGTCCCAGCGAGGTTTGCCCGCTTCGGCGACCAGCGCGTTGATGTTTTCGATCACAACCTGCTGCTGATCGTGGCCAAATACCACCGCACCCAGCATCTGCTCTTCTGACAGGATCTCAGCTTCAGATTCCACCATCAGAACGGCATTCTGCGTACCGGCAACCACCAGATCCAGACGAGACTGTTTCAGCTCATCGGCCGTTGGGTTCAGCACGTATTGATCGTTGATGTAGCCGACGCGCGCGGAGCCAATTGGGCCGTTGAATGGCAGGCCAGAAAGAGCCAGCGCAGCAGAAGCACCAATCATTGCCACGATGTCCGGGTGAACCTGTGGGTTCACGGAAACCACGGTCGCAATGACCTGGACTTCGTTAACAAAGCCTTCCGGGAACAGCGGACGAATCGGGCGGTCAATCAGACGCGCAATCAGGGTTTCGCCTTCGCTTGGGCGTCCTTCACGACGGAAGAAGCTGCCTGGGATACGACCAGCAGCGTAGGTACGCTCCTGATAGTTAACGGTCAGAGGGAAAAAGTCCTGACCTGGTTTCGCTTTTTTCTGGCCGACAACGGTAACGAATACCGCGGTATCGTCCATGCTCACCATCACAGCGGCAGTCGCCTGGCGAGCCATCATGCCGGTTTCCAGCGTGACGGTATGTTGACCATATTGGAATTTGCGTACGATCGGATTCAGCAAAATCAAAGTCCTTAACTTCGGGGCACGGCTATCTGTAGCCTGCCATTGATTACCGATCTTTAGTTGCATCCCTCGCGACTAATGACAACCCTTAACCGCCCCTGCGGTAAAGCCTCTCATTAGCCGCGCGAAACTCTGCAAACAAAGATCACACTAAGCAACAATACATGAGTTTGGTCCGGATTGCTGCCGATTGCTCGAAAAAAGGGGCCATAAAGGCCCCCTTTTCGCGAAACTCGCACAAATCCGATCGCAGGTCACGTACGGTGCAAAAACGCTGCATGACGCGCCGACGACCCGATTTTTCAGACTTAGCGACGCAGACCGAGGCTTTCGATCAGGCTGCTGTAGCGTGCAACGTCTTTACGCTTCAGGTAGTCCAGCAGCTTACGACGCTGAGATACCATGCGCAGCAGACCGCGGCGGCTGTGGTGGTCTTTTTTGTGCTCAGAGAAGTGACCCTGCAGATGAGTAATCTGCGCAGTCAACAGGGCAACCTGAACTTCGGTTGAACCGCTGTCGTTAGCACCACGGCCATATTTAGCAACGATCTCTGCTTTAGCTTCTACGCTTAGAGACATAATAAACTCCAGTAAAAAATGAATGTATGGGTGCCGATCTCTAATTCAGCATCCCGCTTTAAAGCCGCGCTATTCTACTCTTCGCCCGATAGCAACGCAATTGCGCTATCAGCGAAAAAACATCACGCCACTTAATCCTGATACTCAACCACTAAACGCCGGGGCGCCACGCGGCCATCGTCGGCGATTTCCGCCATGCCGATAAATTTACGCGCCTCGCCTTCGGTGACCCGGACCAGTCCCTGCGCCGGCACGTTGCTGGCCTGCACGGGCTGTCCCTGTTTGAAGTACGCCGCCGCGGTAGACAACAAATTCACTTCAGGGAAATCCGCAGCGGGACTGTCCATCGGCAGCAGCAGCGGATCGAGCTGGGTTTCCAGCGGAAGACCGGCTTCGGTCGCGGCAGTCAGCAAACCATTGAGCTGTTCCAGCGTGACCATGCGCTCATACGGGTAGCGTGCAACCTGCACCCGACGCAGCATGATAACGTGCGCACCACAGCCGAGCTTTTCGCCCAGATCATCGATGATAGTGCGGATATAGGTCCCTTTGGAGCAGTGGATTTCCAGCTCCAGTTCATCACCTTCCCAGCGAATAAATTGCAATTCGTAGACGGTGATCGGACGCGGCTCGCGCGCAATCTCAATGCCCTGACGCGCATATTCATACAGCGGTCGGCCCTGATGCTTTAACGCAGAAAACATCGACGGCACCTGCAGCGTTTCGCCGCGGAAGCTGTCCAGTGCCGCATCCAGTTCTGCCTGACTGAAGCTCACCGGGCGCGTCTGCACCACGTTGCCATCGGCATCGGAGGTATCAGTGCGCTCCCCGAGGCGAGCAATCACCCGATAACGCTTATCGGAGTCCAGCAGATACTGTGAAAACTTCGTCGCTTCACCCAGGCAAATCGGCAGCATGCCGGTCGCCAGCGGATCAAGCGCGCCGGTGTGTCCTGCGCGGTTGGCGTTAAAAATACGCTTCACTTTCTGCAGCACATCATTCGACGAGACGCCTTGTGGCTTATCCAGCAACAACACGCCATGGACGTCGCGACCGCGACGACGCGGACGACTCATTACGCCTCCTCGTCTTCACCGGTGGCGTCAGGGCCACGGCGCTCAGCATCGTTTTTCACGACGCTGCTGACGAGGTTAGACATGCGCATCCCTTCGATCAACGAGTTGTCGTAGAAGAAGGTCAGCTCCGGCACGATACGCAGGCGCATCGCTTTGCCGAGCAGAATGCGGATATAACCTGAGGCTTCTTTCAGCGCTTTCAGGCCATTTTTTACCGCTTCTTCATCTTTATCATTCAGGAAGGTCACGAACACTTTGGCGTAAGCCAGATCACGTGAGACTTCAACACCGGAGACGGTGACCATCATGCCAAGACGCGGATCTTTAATCTCGCGCTGCAGGATCATCGCAATCTCTTTTTGCAGCTCTTGTGAAACGCGCTGCGGGCGACCAAATTCTTTCGCCATCATTATTTCTCCCAAATAATTCGGGAGGCCAGTGGCCTCCCAAATTGCATCACATCAGCAGTGACTTACGCGATGGTGCGTTTAACTTCAATCACTTCAAAGACTTCAATCATATCGCCGACACGGACGTCATTGTAGTTCTTCACGCCGATACCGCACTCCATGCCGTTACGCACTTCGTTGACGTCATCTTTAAAGCGACGCAGAGATTCCAGCTCGCCTTCGTAAATCACCACGTTGTCACGCAGGACGCGGATTGGATTGTGACGTTTGATGTTGCCTTCGGTCACCATACAACCTGCCACTGCACCGAATTTCGGTGATTTGAACACGTCGCGGACTTCAGCCAGACCAATGATCTGCTGTTTGTATTCCGGAGCCAGCATACCGCTCATCGCCGCTTTCACTTCGTCAATCAGGTTATAGATGACGGAGTAGTAGCGCAGATCCAGGCTTTCTGCATCGATGACGCGACGCGCAGAGGCATCGGCACGGACGTTGAAGCCAAGGATGATGGCGTTAGAGGCCGCAGCCAGCGTCGCATCGGTTTCGGTGATCCCGCCCACGCCTGAACCGACAATCTTCACCTTCACTTCGTCGGTGGAGAGTTTCAGCAGGGAGTCGGAGATCGCTTCCACAGAACCCTGAACGTCCGCTTTCAGCACGATGTTCAGTTCAGACACTTCGCCTTCGGTCATGTTAGCAAACATGTTCTCCAGCTTAGATTTCTGCTGGCGAGCCAGTTTAACTTCGCGGAATTTGCCCTGACGATAAAGTGCCACTTCACGCGCTTTCTTCTCGTCACGGACCACGGTCGCTTCATCACCGGCAGCCGGCACACCGGACAGACCCAGAATCTCAACCGGGATAGACGGACCTGCTTCTGTTACTTCGCGACCCAGTTCGTCACGCATTGCACGAACGCGGCCATATTCGAAGCCACACAGCACGATGTCGCCTTTGTTCAGCGTACCTTCACGTACCAGCACGGTTGCAACCGGACCACGACCTTTATCGAGGAACGATTCGATTACCACGCCGCTCGCCATACCTTCACGGATAGCGGTCAGTTCCAGCACTTCCGCCTGCAGCAGGATAGCGTTAAGCAGATCGTCAATGCCGGTACCCGCTTTCGCAGACACGTTGACGAACATGTTTTCGCCGCCCCACTCTTCCGGAATGATACCGTACTGAGTCAGTTCGTTTTTAACGCGATCCGGATCGGCTTCTGGCTTATCGCACTTGTTCACCGCAACCACAACCGGCACTTTGGCCGCTTTGGCGTGCTGAATAGCTTCGACAGTCTGTGGCATCACGCCATCGTCTGCTGCTACCACCAGGATAACGATGTCAGTCGCCTGCGCACCACGTGCACGCATTGCGGTAAACGCGGCGTGGCCTGGGGTGTCGAGAAAGGTGACCATGCCGTTATCGGTTTCAACGTGGTATGCACCGATGTGCTGAGTAATGCCGCCCGCTTCGCCAGAGGCGATTTTGGTCGAGCGGATGTAGTCCAGCAGTGAGGTTTTACCGTGGTCGACGTGGCCCATGATGGTCACAACCGGTGCGCGAGATTCCTGCGCTGCATCGGTATCACGATCGTCCATTACCGCTTCTTCCAGCTCGTTTTCACGACGCAGGGTCACTTTGTGGCCCATCTCTTCGGCAACGAGTTGTGCAGTTTCCTGATCGATAACCTGGTTGATGGTCGCCATGGCGCCCATCTTCATCATCGCTTTGATGACCAGAGAACCTTTCACCGCCATTTTGTTAGCCAGTTCGGCTACGGTGATGGTTTCGCCAATCACAACATCGCGGTTAACCGCCTGGGCTGGCTTGTTAAAGCCCTGCTGCAAGGCGCTTGGTTTGCGATGCTTACCGCCTTTACCACCACGAATCTGCGCACGCGCTTCTTCACGGTCAGTTTTGGCTTCAGAATGTTTGTTGCCTTTTTTCGCCGGACGCGCAGCTTTAGCAGTAGTACGCGCACGCGCACGACCCGCTTCAACCTGACGGTCATTTTCGTCTTCAGCCTGACGGGCATGGGTCGAAGTGGTGACGTGATAGTCGCCTTTATCCTCTTCTTCCGGTTTTTCCCATTCAGCTGACTTCTCTTCGGCCAGACGGCGGGCTTCTTCTGCTACGAGGCGGGCAGCCTCTTCAAGCTTACGGCGGGCTTCTTCTTCAGCTTTACGCTTCAGTTCGGCAGCTTCAGCTTCGCGACGGGCTTTATCGGACTGCGCAGCCTTGGTCACTTCGTCGGTAGGTTGATTTGTCACTTTCTCATTTTCCGCTGCTGCACGTTTGGCCTTGTCAGCGGCTTCGCGCTTGGCTTTCTCTTCGGCTTCACGTTGCGCTTTCTGTTCAGCTTCGCGACGGGCTTTTTCTTCAGCCTCGCGTTGCGCCTGCTCTTCCGCTTCACGCTGCGCCTCGGCTTCTGCTTCGGCCTGAGTTTGCTCAGACTCTGCATCACCTTTCACGTATGTGCGCTTTTTGCGGACTTCGATTTGCACCGACTTACTTTTACCCCCGGTGCCTGGAATATTCAAGGTGCTGCGCGTTTTACGCTGCAGCGTCAGCTTAGCTGAACCGACCTGACCGTGCTCACGATTCAGGTGAGACAATAAGGTTTCTTTCTCGTGCTGGGTCACTGCGTCATTTTCAGACTTAGGGATCCCCGCATCAGCAAATTGCTGTACCAGGCGATCGACCGGAGTCTGAATTTCTGCGGCCAGCGATTTTACGGTTACATCTGTCATGCTGTTCCTTCCTGTTATTACGCGTCATCGCCGAACCAGCAGATATTACGGGCGGCCATAATCAGCGCGCCGGCTTGCTCATCAGACATGCCTTCAATATCCGTCAGATCGTCAACACCTTGCTCAGCGAGATCTTCCAGCGTGCAAACGCCTTTCGACGCCAGGCGGAAAGCCAGAGCACGATCCAGACCTTCAAGATTCAGAAGATCCTCAGCGGGCTGCTGGTTACCAAGGCTCTCTTCTTTCGCCAGTGCCAGGGTGGTTAACGCATTTTTTGCTCGTTCACGCAGGGCTTCAATGGTCTCTTCGTCGAGGCCGTCAATTTCCAACAGCTCGTTGATTGGCACGTATGCCAGTTCTTCCAGCGAAGAGAAGCCCTCTTCCACCAGTACGGTGGCGAACTCTTCGTCGATGTCGAGATGTTTGGTGAACATATCGATTGCTGCGTGTGCTTCAGCCTGATGTTTGGCCTGCAGATCATCGACGGTCATTACGTTCAGCTCCCAGCCACTCAGCTGTGAAGCGAGACGCACATTTTGGCCGTTACGGCCGATCGCCTGAGCCAGATTGCCAGCTTCTACAGCGATATCCATGGTGTGGTTATCTTCATCAACCACGATTGACGCCACATCAGCCGGAGCCATGGCGTTGATAACAAACTGCGCCGGGTTGTCGTCCCACAGCACGATATCGATACGCTCGCCGCCCAGTTCACTGGAAACCGCCTGAACACGCGCGCCACGCATGCCCACACAGGCACCCACCGGATCGATACGTTTGTCGTTGGTCTTGACTGCAATTTTAGCGCGCGAGCCCGGATCACGAGCAGCGGCTTTAATTTCAATCACTTCTTCGCCAATTTCAGGCACTTCAATGCGGAACAGTTCAATCAGCATTTCCGGTTTGGAACGCGTCACGAACAGCTGCGCGCCACGTGCTTCCGGGCGAACGGAGTAGAGCACGCCACGAATACGGTCGCCTGGGCGGAAGTTTTCACGCGGCAGCATATCTTCACGCAGGATAACCGCTTCGGCATTGCTGCCTAAATCGAGGGAAATATTGTCGCGGTTAACTTTCTTCACCACGCCAGTAATAATTTCGCCTTCCTGCTCACGGAACTGATCAACCACCATCGCGCGCTCAGCTTCGCGCACTTTTTGCACGATAACCTGCTTAGCGGTCTGGGTGGTGATACGGTCAAAGGTGACCGATTCAATCTGATCTTCGACATATTCGCCCAGATTGAATGCTTCATCTTCGAAGCGGGCCGCATCCAGCGTGATCTCGCGCGTCGGCTGCGTCACCTCTTCTACGATTTCCCAACGGCGGAAAGTATCGAAATCGCCACTTCGGCGATCAATGCTGACGCGTACGTCAATTTCTTGCTCGTACTTTTTCTTGGTCGCAGTCGCCAGCGCGCTCTCCAGCGCTTCGAAGATTTTCTCACGCGGCAGGGCTTTTTCGTTAGAAACGGCTTCTACAACAGCTAAGATCTCTTTGTTCATCCTGGTTAGCCTCAATCCGGACTTTTAAAAGTGGGGGACCAGGTTCGCTTTCTGAATATTACTCAGCGCGAACACTTCATCGTTACCCTCAACGTTCACCGTGATCATCTCGCCATCAACGGACTTGATGATACCCTGCCATTTACGGCGGTTCTGAACGGCCATACGCAGCACCAGACTCACTTCATCGCCCATAAAACGGACATAGTGTTCTGCAGTGAACAGAGGACGATCGAGTCCCGGTGAGGAGACTTCTAGGTTGTAAGGCACGGTAATGGGATCTTCGACATCCATTACGGCACTTACCTGGTGGCTGACATCGGCGCAATCATCGACATTGATGCCATCTTCACTATCAATATAGATGCGCAGGGTTGATGTGCGACCACGAACGAATTCAATTCCAACCAGTTCGTAGCCCAGCGCTTCTACCGGAGCCGATACCAACTCTGTCAATTTTTGCTCTAATGTGGACAAGCCCACCCCCAAGACATAAAAAAAGGGCCTATAGCCCAGTATTACGATTCGCTAATAACAAAAAACCCCGAATATTCGGGGCTTTTAATCACTGGACCCTGTACGCCGCAATGCGGCTCGGACTCCATCCAAAGAATTTTCTTTCAAAAATGAGCCGTGAATGCGTCCGTCGATGCACACAGTATATTTGAAAAATAACTCAAAGGGAAAG
>MIEI01000073.1 GCA_002095305.1 Pantoea brenneri | reverse complement strand
GGCCAACTCCGCGCTGGAGCGGCTGGCCTCGGTTACCGAGCGCAGCCAGCAGCGTATCCGCGAGCGTGAGCCTGCTGCGCCGGTAAAAGAAGAGGCATATCGCTGGAAGGCGCAAACCCAGCCGGTGGTGGTGGCGGAACCGGTTGCCACGCCAAAGGCCTTGCGTTCTGCGCTGGAGCATGAGAAAACCCCTGAGCTGGCGGCGCGTCTGGCGGAAGAAGCGCAGCAGCGCGATCCGTGGGCGGCTGAAATTGCTTCGCTGCCGCTGCCTAAACTGGTGCAGCAGCTGGCGCTGAATGCCTGGAAAGAGACCACCGAAACCGGTGTCTGTCTGCATCTGCGTTCCAGCCAGCGCCACCTTAATTCGGCATCTGCTCAGCAGGTGTTAAGCGCCGCCCTGAGTGAGGCTGCCGGGCAGGCAGTTGAACTCTCGGTGGTTGAAGACGATAATTCATCGGTGTTGACACCACTTGAGTGGCGTCAGGCCATTTACGAAGAGAAACTGGCGCAGGCGCGTCAGTCGATCACTTGCGATACCCACATTCAGACGTTACAGCGGTTTTTCGATGCCGATCTGGATGAAGAGAGTATCCGACCTGTTTGAACACGCTGCCGCTATCTCAACGATAGCGTTGTGGCCCCAGCTGAGAGAGAAAACTATGTTTGGTAAAGGCGGATTGGGCAACCTGATGAAACAGGCCCAGCAGATGCAGGACAAAATGGCCAAGGTTCAGGAAGAGATCGCCGCGCTGGAAGTGACCGGTGAATCAGGCGCAGGCCTGGTGAAGGTCACCATCAACGGTGCTCACAACTGCCGCCGCGTCGAAGTCGATCCCAGCCTGCTGGAAGATGACAAAGATATGCTGGAAGATCTGATCGCTGCGGCGTTCAACGATGCTGCACGCCGCATCGATGAAACCCAGAAAGAGAAGATGGCGTCTGTCTCCTCCGGTATGCAGCTGCCACCAGGCTTCAAGATGCCGTTCTGATGCAAACCAGCCCACTGCTTGAATCATTGATGGAGTCGCTGCGCTGTCTGCCCGGCGTTGGGCCGAAATCGGCGCAGCGCATGGCTTTTCAGCTGCTGCAACGCGATCGCAGCGGCGGGATGCGCCTGGCGCAGGCACTGACCCGGGCGATGTCGGAAATCGGCCACTGTGCCGATTGCCGTACCTTTACCGAGCAGGAGATCTGCACCATTTGCGCCAATCCACGGCGTCAGCAGAATGGTCTGATCTGCGTGGTAGAGAGCCCGGCGGATATCCACGCCATTGAGCAAACGGGCCAGTTTGCCGGTCGTTACTTCGTGCTGATGGGGCACCTGTCACCGCTTGACGGCATTGGCCCGGCCGATATCGGTCTGGATCGCCTTGAGCAGCGACTGGAAAGCGAAACCATTCAGGAAGTCATCCTCGCCACCAACCCGACGGTGGAAGGGGAAGCGACCGCTAACTATATCGCCGAGCTGTGCGGTCAGTATGGCGTAGACGCCAGCCGCATCGCGCACGGAGTGCCGGTTGGCGGTGAGCTGGAAATGGTCGATGGCACCACGCTCTCCCATTCGCTGGCGGGCCGCCACAAGATTAAATTTTAACCACTTGCCGGTGTTGTGACAGACACCGGCTTGAAAACCTCGCCGTCATCCCCACATCAACCTCAACGTTTGTTCAACCTGTTTTGTTGAGGTAGCAATGACCATGAAAGGACAAGAGACCCGTGGCTTTCAGTCGGAAGTAAAACAACTTCTGCACCTGATGATCCATTCTCTCTATTCAAACAAAGAGATTTTCCTGCGTGAGCTGATTTCCAACGCCTCGGATGCGGCAGACAAACTGCGTTTCCGTGCGCTGTCGGATGCCAGCCTGTATGAAGGCGACGGTGAACTGCGCGTCCGTCTCTCTGTTGACAAGGACAACCGCACCCTGACCCTGAGCGACAACGGTATCGGTATGCGTCGTGACGAGGTGATTGAGAACCTCGGTACCATCGCAAAATCGGGTACTAAAGCGTTTCTTGAATCGCTGGGCTCCGATCAGGCGAAAGACAGCCAGCTGATTGGACAGTTCGGGGTGGGCTTCTACTCTGCCTTCATCGTGGCGGATAAGGTCACCGTGCGGACCCGTGCGGCCGGTGCCTCGGCTGACGAAGGCGTATTCTGGGAATCAGCGGGCGAGGGTGAATATACCCTCGCGGACATTGAGAAAGCCGATCGCGGTACCGAAATCACCCTGCATCTGCGCGAAGGCGAAGATGAATTCCTCGACGCGTGGCGCGTCCGCAACATCATCAGCAAATATTCCGATCACATTGCGCTGCCGGTTGAAATCGAAAGCAAAGATGAAGAGAGCGACAGCACCCACTGGGAAAAAATTAACAAAGCCCAGGCGCTGTGGACCCGCAACAAGTCAGAGATCAGCGACGAAGAGTACAACGAGTTTTACAAGCACATTGCCCATGACTTCAGCGATCCGGTCGCCTGGAGCCATAACCGGGTGGAAGGTAAGCAGGAATACACCAGCCTGCTCTACATTCCGGCGCGCGCACCGTTTGATATGTGGAACCGCGAGCACAAGCATGGCCTGAAACTTTACGTACAGCGCGTCTTCATCATGGACGACGCCGAACAGTTTATGCCGAACTACCTGCGCTTCGTCCGCGGTCTGATCGACTCGAATGACCTGCCGCTTAACGTCTCCCGTGAGATCCTGCAGGATAGCCGGGTCACCCAGAGCCTGCGCGGCGCGCTGACCAAACGCACCCTGCAGATGCTGGAAAAACTGGCGAAAGACGACAGCGAAAAATACCAGACATTCTGGAAAGAGTTCGGTCTGGTGCTGAAAGAGGGCCCGGCTGAAGATCACGCTAACCAGGAAGCAATTGCGAAACTGCTGCGTTTTGCCACCACCCAGAGCGAAGGCGCGGCGCAAACCGTTTCGCTGGAAGATTACGTCAGCCGGATGGTGGAAGGTCAGGAGAAGATTTACTACATCACCGCAGATAGCTATGCCGCTGCGAAGAGCAGCCCGCACCTCGAGCTGTTCCGTAAGAAAGGTATTGAAGTGCTGCTGCTCTCCGATCGCATCGATGAGTGGATGATGAGCTACCTGACTGAGTTCGACGGTAAAACTTTCCAGTCGGTGAGCAAAGCGGATGATTCGCTGAGCAAACTGGCGGATGAAGAGACCGAAGAGCAGAAAGAGGCGGAAAAAGCGCTGGAGCCGTTTGTTGAGCGGGTGAAAACCCTGCTGGGCGAGCGGGTGAAAGAGGTGCGTCTGACTCATCGTCTGACCGACACGCCAGCGATCGTCACCACCGATGCCAACGAAATGACTACCCAGATGGCGAAGCTGTTTGCTGCGGCCGGTCAGGAAGTGCCGGAAGTGAAGTACATCTTCGAGATCAACCCGGATCATTCGCTGGTGAAACGCGTGGCGGACACCCAGGATGAAGCGCGCTTCGGCGAGTGGATCGAACTGTTACTGGATCAGGCGCTGCTGGCAGAACGCGGCACGCTCGACGATCCAAACCAGTTTATCCGTCGCATGAATCAGCTGCTGACGGCATAACCAAAAAAGCCGGTGACCCTCACCGGCTTTTTTATGGCTGCGCGGCCTCACGCAGCCAGTCCCGAAACAGACTAATTTCCGGCTCAGGAGAGCGGCTCTGTCGGGTCAACATCCAGGTCGCACGTTCAACGCGAACAAACCCCAACGGCGCGATCAGCGTGCCATCCTCCAGCTCCTGCCGCACCAGCAAATGGGGCGCCATTAACACGCCCAGTCCACTGCGCGCTGCCTGGATACCCAGAGTCAGGCTATCGAAATGCTGACCCCCGCTAAAGTTGCCGCTGATACCGGCTTTTTCCGCCCATTCTGACCAGGCGTGCAGCCGCGTATCGGCATGCAGCAGCGGCAGGGCGCGCAAATCGTTGCCGCTCTGTAACTGACGGGCAAACTGCGGTGCGCACAGCGGACCGATCTCATCTTCACTGATCAGCATGGCGTCAATGTCGCTTTCAGGGCGCGCGCTGTGGCTCAGAATCAGCACATCGACATGTTCACTGCGCAGCTGCGCCAGATCCGCCAGCGGCTGGAAGCGGATCTCAATCCCGGGGTAGCGCTGGTAAAAGCTGGCGATGCGTGGGATCAGCACTGTGACAAAAAACTCGGGGCGCAGGAGACGCTGATATACTGGCGCAGGCCGGTGCGGATGGTTTCACAGCTGCTGCGCAGTTCACTGAACGCCTGCTGACAGCTCTGCAGCAGGCGTTCACCGTGTGAGGTTAACTTTACGCGGCCGTTGCTGCGAACAAACAGCGGTTTGCCCATCCAGCTTTCCAGCTGACGTATCTGATGGCTGATCGCACTGTGCGTGACGTGCAGACGGTCCGCCGCCACGCTAAAGCTGCTGTGTAATGCCGCCTGGTGAAAATAGTGCAGCGCCCTCAGCGGTGGCAGTCCGGTCATCCTCATCCCCTGTTTAAAAATCTAACAAGGATTGTTCATTTATATCATTTTAAAGTCCAGCCGCATTGACCTACTCTACAGGGCAGATTCTGGCGGGTTGACTCAGCATATTATCTATGTGTCCTCCTGATATTCCGCCGCATTTCACCTTCTCTTATGCTGCACTACAACGAAAACGAGACGCTCATGGCATATGCTCCATCTTCCTCTGCCACGCCGTCAGAGACGCGCGACCGTTTGCGGCTGGCACTCTCACGTTTTTACAAGCTGGAGCAGTTCGATCTCTTCTTCGCCCCTTCGCTGCATATAGCGCGGGTGCTACTGTCACAGCTGTTTTTGCGCCAGGAGCAGGCGCGCAATCAGACACGCTACGCCTCACACTATCCGGTGACTGAACTCAACATTTTGCCGGCGATCCCGCTGATGGCCGGTAACATCATGCTGGTGCCACACGTCGATTTGCCCAACGCGCGGGTTCGCCCGCTGCGCGATTGCCAGAATCAGGGCGTTACTGAGGCGAGCGAAAGCTTTGCCAGCGTGCTGCACCATAATCTGATCGATGATGCGCATTTGTTTGTCACCCGGCTGGATCGTCACGCTGAGATCTGTGGCGATCTGGTGCTGGTGGCGCTGCGCACCTGTGATTTCAGTACGCTGGTGCGCAGCGAACTGCGCCTGTTTGAACAGGGGCTGAGTCTGACGGCCGTCGACGCGGCGCTGCGCCGTTTTGACGATCCGCAGTGGCGGCCGTATAACGCCGCGACCGTGGATGCGCTGTCGCTTCCCGGCCCGATGTCACTGCATTCCAGCCATCAGCCCGGCTTGCCTTTTGCCAGTTTTAATCTGCCGCCGGCGATCATCACCACCCTGTGTGACGCGGAGGATGTGGTGAAATGGCCACAGCAGGCGCGGCTGCAGCTTAATGCCAACGTGCGCGGCAGCGGCAAAAAGAGCATCAATATGACCCACCAACTGGGCAAGCGATTGCAGACCTTATTGGGGTGCGGCGGTAAATCTGAAAAAGGCGCGGGCCGCTCGACAGGCGCTGCTATCGGGCCGGAAAGGCAGTAGAGTAGACGGGTGCGATCCGCGCCCTTCCTTGTGATGAGCGGGTCATAATGGTATGTTCTTCGCCTTCTCAGATAGATCAATGCGATTCGCAAGGGGATTTACGCAATGCGTATTATTCTGCTCGGAGCTCCGGGCGCAGGTAAGGGGACTCAGGCCCAATTCATCATGGAGAAATATGGCATTCCGCAAATCTCCACCGGCGACATGTTGCGTGCAGCGGTAAAAGCAGGCAGCGAGCTGGGCAACCAGGCGAAAGCCATCATGGATGCCGGCAAACTGGTAACCGATGAGCTGGTGATTGCGCTGGTTAAAGAGCGTATCACTCAGGAAGACTGCAAAAACGGTTTCCTGCTGGACGGTTTCCCACGCACCATTCCTCAGGCGGATGCGATGAAAGAAGCCGGGATCACCGTTGATCACGTGCTGGAGTTCGCCGTACCGGATGAACTGATCGTTGAGCGTATCGTCGGTCGTCGTGTTCATACGCCATCTGGCCGGGTTTACCATGTCACCTTCAATCCACCGAAAGTGGAAGGTAAAGATGACGTTACCGGTGAAGAGCTGACCACCCGTAAAGACGATCAGGAAGAGACCGTGCGTAAGCGCCTGGTGGAATACCATCAGATGACCGCACCGCTCATTGCCTATTACAGCAAAGAAGCGGAAGCCGGTCACACCGCCTATCACAAAATCGACGGCACCCGTAAAGTGACCGAAGTGAGTGCCGAGCTGGCGAAGATCCTCGGCTAAGCACCAGGGGGCCGGTATTACTGGCCCCTTTTGCAGTAATTGCTTTTACCTCCCACTAATTCCGCTACAATTTCCTCGTTTTCACGCATCCCCGTCGTCATCAAGGAATCACAATGAGGCAAGATAAGCCCGGCGTGTTACTGGTTAATTTAGGTACGCCAGACGCCCCAACCACACCTGCTGTTAAACGCTATCTGAAACAGTTTTTAAGCGATCCTCGCGTGGTCGATACGCCGCGCTGGCTCTGGTGGCCGATCCTCAATGGCGTGGTGCTGCCGTTTCGCTCGCCGCGCGTGTCGAAACTCTACGCCTCGGTCTGGATGGAAGGCGGCTCGCCGCTGCTGGTTTACAGCCAGCGTCAGCGTGATGCGCTGGCGGCACGTGTCGATATGCCGGTTGAGCTTGGCATGAGCTACGGAAATCCTAGCATGAAAAGTGCGGTAGATAAGCTGATGGCGCAGGGCGTAACGCGCCTGATCGTGCTGCCGCTCTATCCGCAGTTCTCCTGCTCGACGGTGGCGGCGGTGTGGGATGGTTTAACCGCAGTATTTAAAGATTACCGTTCGTTGCCTGAGGTGCAGTTCATTCGCGATTACGCCGAACATCCGGCCTATATCGCCGCGCTGAAAGCGTCAGTAGAGCGATCTTTCGCGCAGCATGGTCAGCCCGATCTGCTGGTGATGTCGTTCCACGGCATCCCGCAGCGTTTCGCGAATGAAGGCGATGACTATCCTCAGCGCTGTGCCGATACCACTGCGGCACTGACCAAAGCGCTGGGTCTGCGTGACGACCAGTTTATGCTGACCTTCCAGTCGCGTTTCGGCCGCGAACCCTGGCTGATGCCTTACACCGACGAAACCATGAAAAGCCTGCCGGCCAAAGGCATCAGGCATGTGCAGGTCATGAGCCCCGGCTTCTCTTCAGACTGTCTGGAGACGCTGGAAGAGATCAGCGGTGAAAACTGTGAAATCTTCATGCACGCCGGTGGCGAGAAGTTTGAGTACATTCCGGCGCTCAACGCCGACGAAGCCCACATCGAAATGATGGTGCAGCTGGTCAACGCACGCCGTTAAAGCGAAGGCAGAGAGTGTGATATCATTCTCTGCCTGTTTTTCCAGACGGCATTCCCGATGAAATTTCCCGGCAAACGCAAATCCAAACACTACTTCCCGGTCAGCGCACGCGATCCCCTGTTACAGCCTGCTCAACACGATGTTGACGCGGGAAGCTGGGTAGTCGGCATCGATCAGACGCTGGTCGATATCGAAGCGAAAGTCGACGAGGCTTTCCTGACCCGTTATGGCCTGAGTGCCGGTCATTCACTGGTGATCGACGATGCCGTCGCGGAAGCGCTCTACAACGAACTGATGCGCGATGCGCTGATCACTCACCAGTTTGCCGGTGGCACCATTGGCAACACGCTGCATAACTTCTCGGTGCTGGCCGATGACCGTTCAGTGCTGCTGGGCGTGATGTGCAACAACATCCAGATCGGCGGCTACGCCTATCGCTATCTGTGCAATACCTCCAGCCGGATGGATCTCAACTATCTGCAGGGGGTTGATGGTGCGATTGGCCGCTGCTTTACGCTGATTGGTGAGAATGGCGAGCGGACGTTTGCCATCAGCCCGGGCCAGATGAACCAGCTCCAGCCCGATAACGTGCCGGAGTCGGTGATTGCCGGCGCTTCAGCGCTGGTGCTGACCTCCTACCTGGTGCGCTGCGCTGAGGGTGAACCGATGCCGCAGGCCACCTTGCGGGCGATCGAGTACGCCAAACGTCACAATGTACCGGTGGTGCTGACGCTCGGCACCAAACACGTGATCGGCGATAACCCCCAGTTCTGGCGCGACTTCCTGCGCGAGCACGTCACTATCGTGGCAATGAATGAAGAGGAAGCACTGGCGCTGACCGGCGAAGCCGATCCGCTGCTGGCCTCGGATATGGCGCTGGAGTGGGTGGATCTGGTGTTGTGCACTGCCGGGCCGACCGGGCTCTACATGGCGGGTTATACCGAAGAAGAGTTCAAACGTAAAACCAACCATCCGCTGCTGCCGGGTGCCATCGCTGAGTTTAACCAGTATGAGTTCAGCCGGGTAATGCGCCAGCAGGATTGTCAGCAGCCGCTGCGGATTTTCTCGCACATTGCGCCCTACATGGGCGGACCGGAGAAGATCATGAACACCAACGGTGCCGGAGATGGCGCGCTGGCGGCGTTACTGCATGATATTACCGCCAACAACTACCATCGCCTCAACGTGCCCAATTCCAGCAAGCACGCCCGCCCTTATCTGACCTATTCATCGCTGGCGCAGGTGTGTAAATATGCCAATCGCGTAAGCTATCAGGTTCTGAATCAGCATTCGCCGCGCTTAACCCGCGGGTTACCGGAGCGGGAAGACAGTCTGGAAGAGTCTTACTGGGATCGTTAAGCTGCCAGCCACAGGGCGTCAGATAGCTGACAAACTCAAATAAGGCTGAATCTGGCAGCAATGGATTAGCTCAACGCACAGGGTACAGGGTCAGAAGAGGAAAGCGTTCCGTCGCCCGGATAAAACGCCGGGCGCGTTTTTAGACAACGCAAAGCGTTGGCCCGGCTCTGGGCGCACCTCAGGGATGAGGTGCGTAATCGCGTGGGCCGGGCGAGTCAGGGATGGGCTTTTGCGTCTTACCGATCTGGCCGTGTTCCCTGTGCCGGCTCGCTCTCACCGCTATCCGGCCCTGGCTGAATCAACGCACCACGTCGCAGGCATGTAAATCTGTTCCCTGCTTCATCTCATCCTGCAGAATCTGCAGCATGCTGCTGGCAATTTCACGCTCGCCCATCACCACCCGGGTCGCGCCGCGCTCCATGATGTATTCCACCTCATCGTCGTAATGCGCCCGGGCGATGATCTCAATATTCTGGTGCTTCTCGCGCGCGGCGGTCACGACTTCACCCGCTTCATAGCCATTCGGGATGGTCAGCAACAGCCAGCGGGCGCAATCCAGCCGTGCCAGCTCCATGGTTTCAGCCCGGGCTGCATTGCCCAGCACCGCTTTAATGCCTCGCTCACGCAGCGCTTCGACGCGTGGACGGGAATTCTCAACCACCACCAGCGGCACGTTGGCCTCAATCAGCTTCTGGCCGATCAGGCTGCCGACCCGGCCATAGCCGACGATGACCGCGTGATTGCAGAACTCCACCGGGATCTGCTTCTCTTCCTCGATCGCCTCTTCCAGCGTCTGCTCTTCCATGGTTTCGGTTTTCGCCAGGAAACGCTCCAGCAGGGTAAACAGGATCGGGTTGATCATGATCGACAGGATAGCCGCTGCCAGCACCAGATTGCGGCCTTCATCGCTCAGCAGGCCGAGCGAGATGCCGAGTCCGGCCAGAATAAAGGCGAACTCGCCAATTTGCGCCAGGCTGACCGAGATAGTCAATGCGGTACGGCGGGAGTGGCCCAGCAGCGTCACCAGCAGCCAGGCGGCAACGGATTTGCCCACCACGATAATCACCAGCGCACCCAGCACCGCCAGCGGCTGCGTCACCAGAATCGACGGATCAAACAGCATGCCGACCGAGACGAAGAACAGCACGGCGAAAGCATCGCGCAACGGCAGGGTATCGCGGGCGGCGCGGTGGCTCAGTTCAGATTCGTTCAGCACCATGCCGGCAAAGAAGGCGCCGAGCGCGAATGAGACATCGAAGAATTCAACCGCGCCAAACGCAATCCCCAGCGCCAGCGCTAACACCGCCAGCGTAAACAGTTCGCGTGAGCCGGTGGCGGCGCTGCGGGCGAGGATCCACGGAACGGCACGCCGTCCGACCACCATCATCAGCACCATAAAGGCGGCCACTTTACCGATGGTCCACAGCAGGTCCCACGCCAGCAGTCCGGCGCTGGCGTTACCCTGTTCCATCATGCCAGCAATCGCCGGCAGCAATACCAGCGTCAGCACCATCACCAGATCTTCAACAATCAGCCAGCCAATAGCGATCTGGCCGCGCTGGCTATCAATTAACTGACGCTCTTCTAACGCCCGCAGTAACACCACGGTACTGGCGGTGGAGAGACAGAGGCCAAACACCAGGCCGGTCATCCACGACCATCCCAGCGTCCATGACAGACCCATTCCCAGTAACGTCGCAACCGCTATCTGTGCGACCGCACCGGGAATGGCGATCGACTTTACCGACATCAGGTCTTTTAACGAGAAGTGCAGGCCAACGCCAAACATCAGCAGAATCACCCCCAGCTCCGCCAGTTCCGGCGCGAGGTTAGTATCGGCGACAAAACCTGGCGTAAAGGGACCGGCCAGCACGCCAGCCAGCAGGTAGCCGACCAGCGGTGAAATGCGCAGGCGGTTTGCCAGCATCCCAAGGAGAAATGCCAGAACCAGTGCTCCGACAATGGTGGTGATCAACGGTGTGGTGTGATGCATGCCTGTCTCCTTGTATGCAAATGTATCTGCTTGTAACAAAGAAGTTTAATGCAAAATGGACGCTTTCGCTGAGCAATTTGCGGGAAGAGCAGAAAAAATCGGTTAAATGAGAGAAAAACGTAACCGAAAGGCCATTTTGGTTGCTTATCGTTAATATCGGCCGTGCTGGCGCATTATTAAAGGCCGGATAAATAAAGATTACGTCGGATAAATGCCCTAAGCGTGACGCGAATCAATGGCTAATGACCCTATTCGTCAGCTAAACCGTCGCCCGGCACAGTTTTGACAGGCCGTCAGCCGTCAGGTCGGCGCAATCCACTTTCATCTGGCATTCACTATGCTGCCCGCCGGGGCGTAATTCATCGTCACTGACGCCTGCCGCGTGCTTTAGCCTTGAGTTCATCAGAAGAATGTGCGAAACAGTGGGGCAGCCCGGTGAGCGAACCCGCAGAGATAAACGGGCCAGACAGAAATAAGGAGATTAACGGTGTTGTTATCACGATGGGCAGGATCGAGCGTTGCGCTAGTACTGGCGCTGATGCCGCTGTTTTCTCAGGCTGCAGAGCCTGACCGCACGTACCGCTTTAGCCTGCTGCACACCAATGATGAACATGGTCACTTCTGGTTCAATCCGCAGGGTGAATATGGTCTGGCAGCACAAAAAACGCTGATGGATACGCTGCGCTATGAGGTGCAGGCCAAAGGCGGCGGCGCATTAATCCTCTCGGCGGGCGACGTCAACACCGGGGTGCCGGAATCGGATGAACTGGATGCTGAACCCGATTTTCGCGCCATGAACCTGATTGGTTACGATGCAATGGCGCTCGGCAATCATGAATTCGACAAGCCGATTGCGGTGCTGCGCAAGCAGGAGAAGTGGGCAAGATTCCCGCTGCTGGCGGCTAATGTCTACCAGAAGAGCAGCGGCGAGCGGATGTTTAAACCGTGGGCGGTGTTCAATCGTCTCGGCCTGAAAATTGCGGTACTGGGGCTGATTACGCCCGATACTGCCCGGCTGGCCAACCCGGCGGGCTTAACCGATGTCGAATTCCGCGATCCGATCGCCGAAACCATCAAAGCGGTGGCAGAGTTACGCGCCAGTGAGAAACCGGACGTGATTGTCGCGCTGACGCATCTGGGCCACTACGACGACGGCAAGCACGGCAGTAACGGCATCGGTGATGTCACGCTGGCACGCAGCCTGCCGGCCGGCACCCTCGACCTGATCGTCGGCGGTCACTCGCACGATGCAGTCTGCATGGAAAAAGAGAACGTCAGCGTGAAAAATTATCAGCCTGGCCAGCCGTGTCAGCCCGATAAACAGAACGGCATCTGGATCATGCAGGCGGATAAATGGGGCAAATATGTCGGGCGCGGCGATTTCACCTACCGTAATGGTCAGGTCACGCTGGAGGCGTACCAGCTGGTGCCGGTTAACCTTAAGCATCTGGTGAAGAATGCCGACGGCAGTGAAACCTGGCTCACCTGGCAGCAGGAGATCCCGAAAAACAGTGCGATGATGAAGCTGCTGATGCCGTTTCAGAAACGGGCTGAAGCAAAGCTGACCGTCAATGTCGGCAGCGCAGAGGGGGATTTCAGGGGCGAAAAAGAGCAGGTGCGCTTTGAGCAGACCAATCTCGGCCAGCTGATTTTACGGGCACAGATGGCGCATACCCAGGCTGACTTTGCGGTGATGAGCGGCGGCGGTATCCGCGCGTCCCTGAAAACCGGCAAACTGAGCTGGCGCGATCTGCTGCAGGTTCAGCCGTTCGGCAATCAGGTGGTGTCGGTAAGCCTGACCGGTGCCGAGATCAAAAAATATCTGGCGGTGGTGGCCAATATCCAGCCTGACTCAGGCGGCTACGCCCAGTTTGCCGGGATCAGCCTGACGGCCGACGGTAAAGAGGTCAGCGATATCCGCATCAACGGTAAGCCGCTCGAGGAGACGCAGCACTATCGCATGGCGACCAACAGCTTTAATGCCGCGGGCGGCGATGGCTATCCACGGCTGGATAATCATGCTGGCTACGTTAACAGCGGCGTGCCAGATGCGCAGGTGCTGCGCGACTGGATCAAGGCGCATTCGCCGATCAAGGCCAGCGACTACCAGCCGCAGGGACAGGTAGTGCATCTCACCGACGAGCAGATCAGGCAGCGTGATGAGGCGGCGGAGAAAGCGCGTAAACGCAACTACCCTAAAATGATTCTGGCGTGGATCTGGCCGTGGGGGAACGAAACAGCCCGGGCGCATTGAACGCATCGGGAGGCGCTTGCGCCTCCCGATTGTTTTTATGCCTGACAGGATTTGCGGCTGATCCAGCGCTCGCGCAGTTTGTCCCACACCCAATTATAGGCCATGGTGTAGGGCAGGAAGAACAGGAAGAAGGCGACTTCCACCAGAAACGCCTGCCACAGCGAAATAGCCAGCATCTAGGCCGCAATCGGCAGGCCAATCAGGATAAATCCCCCTTCAAAACCCAGTGCGTGCATCACGCGCACGCCAGCACTGCGTTTCTGCCCTGGCGGGTGCAGCCGATCAAATCCGCTGTTGTAGATCATGTTCCACAGCATCGCGACGGTAGACAACATAATCGCCAGCGATCCCATCTGAAACAGTGGCTTATTCATCGCCCATGCGGCCAGCGGTGATACGGTCAGAATCGCCAGCGTTTCAAAACAGACGGCATGTAAAATACGTTCTTTTAGTGAGCGGGTACGCATGACTTAACTCTCCTCGGGTTATGCCAGGCATTCTCTCACCGCAGAATGCTAAAATGAAATGAACACCTATCGAAAAAAGCGATGGATAAGATGCGTTACTCCCCGGAATCCCTTGAGGCCTTTGTCCAGACCGTGACCAGCGGCTCGTTTTCTGCCGCCGCGCGGGCGCTGGGAAAAAGTCAGTCCACCATCAGTGCGGCGGTGGCGAATTTAGAAGACGACCTCGGCCTGGTGTTGTTTGATCGTGGCGGACGCCAGCCGGTATTAACCGAGCAGGGACGACGCGCACTGCCGCAGGTGCAGCAAATTCTCGCCGCCAGTGAGCGGCTGGATGCGCTGGCAATACGTTTATCGCAGGGCGTAGAGCCGCGGTTAAGTTTTGCCGTCTCTGATTTCTGGCAAACCGATCATCACGAGCATCTGCTAAAGCAGTTTGACGCACGCTTTCCGGAGATCGAGCTGGAGTGCATGATGGCGGAAGATGGCGATGTGCTGGATCTGTTGCAGGCCGGGCGGGTCCATCTCGGGGTGGTGCGGGCGCAGCCCGCGCTGCCAGCCGATATTGCGGTGGCACGCCTGCAGGTGGAGGCTCAGATGGCGGTTTATCTGCACCATCAGCATCCGCTGGCGATGCTTAAAACCTTCAGTGAGAGTCAGCTTGAAGAGGTGCGCCATCTGCGACTGAATACCTGGGTCGAGCAGCGCGAACCGACCTCAATGGGGCGCATCTGGTCAGCGCCCACCTATTTATTGCTGCTGGAGATGGCAGAGCAGGGCTTTGGCTGGACCATCCTGCCACGCTGGCTGGTAAAGCAGTTTGGCCATGGCGTGTTGCAGGAGCTGCCGCTGCCGGGCTGGCCGCAGCATATTGCGGTTGAGGTGATCTGGTCGCGCCGTAACCCACCGGGGCCGGCGGGACGCTGGATGATCGATCAGCTATGCGCCCAGCCGCGGGTTTAATCGTGGCGGGCGATATCCGCCAGAGGGGCGTCCAGCAGGCGGGCAAGTTCCTGCGGTGCCAGTTCAATATCCAGCCCGCGCTTGCCGCCGGAAATAAAGATAGTGGCAAAGTCGGCAGCAGAAATATCGATCACCGTCGGCAGCCGTTTCTTCTGCCCCAGCGGACTGATGCCGCCGACCAGGTAGCCGGTCACCCGCTGCGCCTGTAGCGGATCGGCCATATCGACTTTTTTAGCCCCCAGCGCTTTGGCGACTTTTTTCAAATCGAGCTGGGTTGATACCGGCGTGACCGCCACCGCCAGCTGTTTTGCCTCGCCATTCAGCGCCACCAGCAGCGTTTTATAGACCTGACGCGCGTCCAGATTCAGTTTACGCACTGCCTCATCACCAAAATGGGTTTCGCTGCTGTCGTGTTCATAGGGGTGCAGAGTGAAGCTGACTTTTTGTTTTTCCAGTAGTTTTACTGCAGGTGTCATACCGGTCCCTTCCTAAGAAAAATCTTATTGCGCCCGATCGTTGAATAAAGGTGGCGAAATTTTGTGCTTTGCGCGAGAATTGGCCGCGCGCCAGCAATCTGATTGCTGAGCGATAACCAAAATCATAAACAAATTCCTCTTTGACGGGCCGGTAGCATTATCGGCTCTCTTTTTTTTCAGCGCGTCTTCAGCATCCCGGGCAAATTATCCTCACCGTAGAGATGCAGCGCACCGACCGCCACCACGTAGTCTCCCGCCGCTAAGGCCTGCAGTTTATCCCGCCACTGCGCATTACGCTGACCGATCAACGTATCGTTGAGCGCCTGACTAAACGTGGCCGGCAGAGCAATCTGCGGCTGGCGCGGCGGCGTATCCAGCCACCAGCTGACCATCATTTGCAGCAGCCGCGCATTGGTATGCCAGTGGGTCAGCGTATCCTGCAGCAGCGCCATGCCGTCATCCGGCAGCGTATTCAGCAGCGCAATCTGCGCTTCAGCGCCCTCCAGCTCAATCACCGGCTTGTTCCAGCGCTTTGCCGCCTGCAACAGCTGATAATCAATGCCGTAGTCGGGCCGCAATCCCAGCCGTTGCGCCTGCTGCGCCTGCAACATCAGCGCAATCTGCCAGGCGGGCAGGGTATCAAATGAACCGATCGACAGGTTCATTTCGTGACACAGCGCGGTGAGCGTCTGCAAAGCCTCATCATCAAGCCGGGTCGCCAGCGGGGGACGATCCGCGCTGCCATCAAACGGCGAGCTGCCCTGGGTAATATCCGCTTCGACGATCAGCGCATCGGCCTTCTGCAGCTGACGCAGCAGCCGCGCCGGCAGCGGCTGCATATCCCGCGTTCCCATATGAATACTGCCCACCAGATGCAGATGACATTCGCCGAGCCGGACATCGATGGCAGGCCAGCGGTAGCTGGCGGGAAAAAGTTGGCTGATGAAGCCGCGCAGTGAGCGCCAAACGTTGCCTGTCATTCCCGGTCCTTCGCTATTTAAAACCCCATGCTAGCGGCTTCAGTCGCCGAAAAACAGCGCCGAAACGGCTATTGCTGGCGCGGCGGCTGATAGCGCAGCAGGCGATTGGCGTTGGCAACCACCGTAATCGAGGAGAGCGCCATCGCAGCGCCTGCCACAATCGGGCTGAGCAGGGTACCGGTCAACGGGTAGAGCACGCCAGCCGCTACCGGAATACCAATACTGTTATAAATAAAGGCCCCGAACAGGTTCTGGCGGATATTGCGCAGCGTGGCTGACGAGATGGCTAACGCATCGGCGACGCTGTTGAGATCGGCGCGCATTAACGTAATGCCGGCGGTTTCTACCGCCACGTCGCTGCCGCCGCCCATGGCAATCCCTACCTCAGCCTGGGCCAGTGCGGGCGCATCGTTAATGCCGTCACCGACCATGGCGACGCGCCGGCCCTGCTGCTGTAACTGCGCAATCGCCGCTGCCTTGCCTTCTGGCAGCACGCCGGCGATCACCTCATCAATTCCCACCTCAGCCGCAATCGCCTGCGCAGTATTCTGGTGGTCACCGGTGAGCATAATCAGGCGATAACCCGACTGATGCAGCCGTTTCAGGGCGGTGGCGCTTTCCGGCCGCAGCGCATCGCGCAGGGCGATCAGGCCAATCAGCTGGCCCTGTTCAGCCAGTAACACCGGCGTCGCACCCTGTTGCGTCAGACGTTCGATATCCGCCATCGCGGGCTGAGAATCGACCCCATTCTCCTGCAGCAGGGCGGCATTACCCAGCAGTAACGCTCTGCCATCCAGTATGCCGCTGACCCCTTTGCCGCGTATTGTACGAAATTGTGCCAGTGACGGCGCACGGGTGAGGTCAGCCGCGGCAACAATCGCTTTAGCCAGCGGATGGCCGGAGGAGTATTCCAGCGCGGCGGCGGTCTGCAGTACCGACTCGCGGCTGGCATCACCCCAGACCCGAACCTCGCTGACCTGCGGCGTACCGGCCGTCAGGGTGCCGGTTTTATCGAACACCAGCGTGTCGATTTGACTGGCACGCTGCAACGCATCGGCATCCCGTACCAGCACGCCGAGTTCGGCGGCCCGACCCACGCCAGCGATAATCGACATCGGCGTCGCCAGTCCTAATGCGCAGGGACAGGCAATAATCAGCACGGTGGTGGCGATCACCAGCATATAGGCGATTTGCGGTTGTGGCCCGAACAGGTACCAGATGCCGCCGCTGATCAGCGCAATCGCCACCACCACCGGGACGAACACCGCAGAGATGCGATCGGCTAAGCGGCCGACGTCAGGTTTGCTGCTCTGGGCCTGGCGTACCAGCCGGATAATGCGCGACAGCGTAGTGTGACTGCCGGTTGCGCGGGCTTCAAACTGCACTGAACCATCCTGCACCAGCGTACCGGCAAACACCGCCTCACCCGGGCCTTTACTTTGCGGCACCGCTTCACCGGTCAGCATCGCCTCATCAAACCAGGCCTCACCAGCGGTAATCTCCCCATCAACCGGCACCCGATCGCCGGTCACCAGACGCAGCATCATGCCGGGCTGCACCGCGCTAAGGGGAATTAAGCTATCGCCCTGTTCATCGGCCAGTCGCGCCTGCGCCGGAGTCAGATCGAGCAGGCGTTCCAGCGCTTTTGACGATCGCTGACGCGCCCGCTGCTCCAGCGCATGCCCGAGGTTGATCAACCCGAGGATCATCACGCTGGCTTCAAAATAGAGATGCCGCGCCTGCGACGGGAAAAAGTCGGGCCACAGCACCACGCCGAACGAGTAGATCCAGGCCGCGGCGGTACCCAGCGCCACCAGCGTATCCATGGTGGCGCTGCCGTTGCGGGCACTGCGCCAGGCGCTGCGATAAAAATGTCCGCCGGTGATCACCATCACCAGCAGTGTCATCACCCCCAGCGTCAGCCAGAGGCTGTGGTTGCTGGCGGTCAGCATCATGTTGTCGCCCAGCATGCCCCAGATCATCAGCGGCACGCCAAAGGCTAAGGCCACTGCGGCCTGCCAGCTAAAACGGCGCATTGCGCTGCGGGCGCTCTGCTGCTGTTTTTCACGCCGTTCCTGCTCATCATCGACTACCTGCGCGCCATAACCGGCGGCATCCACCGCCGCGATCAGCTGCTGCGGATCGGCTTCGCCCAGCACCAGCGCGCTGCGTTCGCCCAGGTTAACCCGGGCCTGGCTAACGCCAGCCACCTGCTGCAACGCTTTTTCTACCCGACTTACGCAGCTGGCACAGGTCATGCCTTCAATCAGCAACATGTGAGCAGGAACGGTTTTTTCTGCCGGACGGGAAAGCGATTCCGTTGTCAGCGCCTCCGGCGGCGGCTCCGATGCTGTCAACGGCTCAGGCTTTGGGGAGCTGTCAGGCGTTTTCAGCGTGGCGTGATAACCGGCCTGTTCGACGGTCGCGATCAGGTCTGCCGCATCGGCCGCACCGGAAACCCGTGCTTCCTGCTGCGTGACCTCAGCCTGCTCAACATCGTCCCGCTGTTCCAGCGCTTCTTTTACCCGTTTAACGCAATGGCCGCAGGACAGACCGTCCAGGGCCAGAGAAATGGTATGTGACATGATGAACTCCTTGTGTGATCAGATTTGACCGGGTGGTCAGTTTCGATTCATGATTAAGCATAAACCTTCCATCAAGGGGAAGGTCAAGGGGAGCAAAATGAACATCAGCGATGTGGCGAAAAAGACCGGACTCACCAGCAAGGCGATTCGTTTTTATGAAGAGAAGGGGGTGGTGACGGCTCCGCTGCGCAGTGAAAATGGCTATCGCAGCTACAGCGTGCGTCATCTGGATGAACTCAATCTGTTACGCCAGGCGCGTCAGGTCGGCTTTACGCTGGATGAGTGTCGTGAACTGGTGGCGCTGTTTAATAATCCGGTGCGCCACAGTGCCGACGTTAAGGCGCGGACCCTGCAGAAAGCCGATGAGATTGCGGCGCATATTGAGGAGCTGCACGCGATGCGCGCACGTTTGCTGGCGCTGGCCGAGGCCTGTCCGGGCGACGACAGCGCAGAATGCCCAATCATCAACAATCTGGCCGGATGCTGTTCTCAGCCGGGCGGTAAGCGCGGCTGAATGCGCAGGGTAATGCCTTCAACCGCCACCACTTCGACCGGCGTTCCCGCCGGCAGATCCTGTTCAGCCTGAACCCGCCAGCTGCTGTCGCCAATCCGCACGTGCCCGGTGCGGTTCTGCAGCGCGCTATCGAGGGTTAACTGCAGGCCAATCATCTGGCTGCCGCGCTGATTGAGCGAGTTCGGAACCTGGCGTGCTTCACGGTAGCGCATCCAGCGATACCAGAAAAAGACGCAGACCAGCGTCAGGACGGCAAACATTGTGCCCTGAGCGGTCCAGCTGAACGGGATAAACCATTCGATAATGCCTACCATCACCGCGGCCAGGCCGCTCCACAGCAGATAACCGCTGGTGCCCAGCATTTCCGCCGCCAGCAGCAGGCCGCCGAGCGTCAGCCAGAACCAGTGCGGATGGGCAATGATATCGACCAGCATCAGCGTTTCGACTCGGTGCGGGATTCTTTCAGCAGTTCACCGATGCCGGCAATCGAGCCGAGTAAGCTGCTTGCCTCCAGCGGCATCATCACCACTTTGCTGTTATTGGCTTCGCCAATTTTTTGCAGTGCGTCGGTATATTTCTGCGCCACGAAGTAGTTGATCGCCTGAATATCACCGGCGGCAATCGCTTCAGAAACCATTTTGGTGGCGTTGGCTTCCGCTTCCGCCTGACGTTCCCGCGCTTCGGCCTGCAAAAAGGCCGAGGTCCGTTCCCCTTCGGCTTTAAGGATCTGCGACTGTTTATCCCCTTCGGCGCGCAGGATCGCTGCCTGTCGTACTCCTTCCGCCGTCAGAATATCGGCGCGTTTGGTACGCTCCGCTTTCATCTGCGCATTCATCGCACCGATCAGCTCCTGCGGCGGACGCACATCGCGGATCTCAATACGGGTGATTTTAACGCCCCACGGATTGGTAGCTTCATCGACGATATGCAGCAGCCGGGTATTAATGCTGTCGCGCTGCGATAACATTTCGTCCAGCTCCATGCTGCCAAGCACGGTGCGCATATTGGTCAATAGCAATTTATTTCGTAATTTCATAAAATACCCTCATAGATGAGCGATTGAGGTGTAGGTGATTGAAAATTATAAAAGATGCTGTTGGTTATGTTCGTTTCAGCTCAGCAATACAGGAGCAGGGAACATCTATCAGGCGTCAGCGCAAATTGATTAAAGATTGGTGTGACCACCAGCCACAAATTATCTATCACAGCACGTATCAGGACATTGGTAAATCAGCATGGAAGAAGCACGAGCATGACGAACGTAAAGCATTCTTGCAGATGCTGGAAGATCGAAAGCTACAGCGATTCCCTGAACCCTGCTATCTGCTGGTAGAGGACGCCTCCAGGCTCTCAAGGCTTGATTATGATGATGCAATCGCCCAAATGAAGGATCTGTTCAGTCTGGGGTTTGTCGTTGTATTCCTCGCCACAGGACGTATCTATGACGCTGACAACTTTAAGGACATGGGTGGGCGTATCTCATTCATGGTTGATGCAGAGACCTACCACAAAGCGTCTGAGCAGAAATCCCATCATAGCAGGAAGAATTGGTCACAGCTTCGGGCAGATGCAATTACAACGGGTAAGCTGATCTCTAAATCCTGCGCCCGTTGGGTGAAACCTGTCCCAACAGGTGAAGGTTTACCCAATCATGAGGGACGAAACACAACATTCATCTATAACACTCATGCTCAAACCATAAAACGTATCTTTGAAATGCGTCTGGCTGGTGTCTCAATGAGCGTCATCGCTCAGACACTTAACAGTGAAGACGTACCCACACTCACCAATCAATCCAAAACTTGGAATCAGTCTTCTGTGAATGGGTTGCTCAACAATCGGGCTGTAATTGGTGACTATGTCCCCTCAAAGAAAACCGTTAACGTCGATGAAGCTCAGATCATACCGGGCTACTATCCCCGTTTAATCTCACTTGCTGACTTCCAGACGGTTCAGGCCATGCGAGAGGGGAAAGGAAGATCCAGCAATAGTGACAACCCAACGAACGTAAATCTGTTCAAAGGTATCCTCAAGTGTAAGTGTGGCAGTGCTGTTATCTCATCATCTGTCACACCTGAGCGATATGGTTACTACGTTTGCTCAATGTACCGCCTGAAACGCTGTAGCTGCCACCCTGAGCAACGTTATGAAGGGGGGAAGGGTAAGGGCAAGCGGGGGAAAGGAAACGCTATATCACGCTCTCTGGTGGATTCTGTGCTGGTTGAAGGACTCCTGTCAAACCTGCCCCTGTTACTGTCTGGTAACAACACTGACAGCCACCAGCTACAGACACTTGAGGCAGAGCATCAAGCGATTGAGCAGACCCTTACTAACTTTGAGAGCATGATAGTCCGTACTGGTGGATCTGACAGGTTAGCGAAGCTGTATCAGCAGGCTGAAGCAGATCTGACCAGCAAGCAATCAGAGATCGACAAACTTCGGCTAAGGATGCTGACCAGCGTTAACGTTGAAACAGTCCATCAGCTTGACCTGTCCAGACGTGCTGACAGAATCGAATTAAACCTGATTGCTAAGAAACACATCTCAGAAATCAGGCTCGATATGAAAAAGCAAACCTGTGACGTATGGCTTCACAGTGGGTTCACATTCTACGATCTGCCACTGAACAGGGAAGGATTTGACATAGGCGGGTGGATACACTTCTTCATTCAGCTTAACGAGAAGGAATACAGGTTTACTGGTAACGAACCTTTGAATAGTGGTCTGAAGGGAAGGGTCACTGATTACGTTGATGTTAAGCCTGATAGTGATGCCTGAAACGCCAGCTATGAAGTTCTGAGAGGCTCATTTTGCCCACATAACCACGAAAAGAGTAACGGCTTTAAATCAGAGTAGAAGTAAGCTGTGCTTATAGATAACATGAGTGTTTGACTACACAGTGAGCAAAAACCATGCAAGACTCGCCCGTTCTCAAGCTGCAAGATATGGCAAGTTCAAGTTCAACCAACATCGAAGATTTGCTATCAAGAGCAAAGATGATATCGGTCAAACTTGGACTTACTGACATTTCCGAATGGATTGAATTTGAGTTAAAAAGCTATCCATCTTTTGACTCTTTGCCTGATTACCGAATTCTTCATAATGTACCTATCAGAGCATTCAACCCTTTTCATGGCTGGATTCCTTTTAACCTTGATAACACTACTGATAAAAATCGGGAAGTTTACGATTCACTCACGACTGTTCATCTTACTAATCCAGTTTCAATGTTAACTGAGTTTGCTAAAAGAACAGACACGCTATATAACGAACTTCCCCCTTTTATGACAGCGTTCCTTCATGAAGTGACTGATTGTGATTTCAGAATGGCTTGGAGTATCAGTCCTACCCAAATCAAGAATGTCTTATCTAATATTCGTTCAAGAGTTCTCGAATGGGCCTTGTTGCTTGAAAGTAAAGGTATTTTAGGCGAGGGTTCAAATTTTACTCAAAGAGAAAAAAGTGAGGCTGCAAACGTGACTATCATTAACAATGGCGATTCGATCACAGTAATGGGTGACATGAGTAATGGTAGCGGGGTTATAGCTGCTGGCACAACGGGCGGTATTCATCAACAGAACACCATCGTTACGGGAGACTTCAGTACGCTGTCAACCAAGCTAAAAGAACATGGAGTTGATGATTCTGATATCTCAGAACTGAAGCAGGTTATTGATCAGTCGTCTAAGCCAGAAAGCAAAGAAGAAGTTGAAAAGGTTTTCGGGGGATGGCTCGGTAAGATGATCGGAAAGGCTTATTCAGGAACCATTAAAATTGCTGGTGCTGCTGCTCCTACTGTCCTGACTAACGCTGTTTGCCAGTATTTTGGCATAACTGTCTGAATCGTAACTCAAGGCCATATGATACGGGCGCTAAGTGCGCCCATATTTACGATTAATAATTGTCTCTGATGACCTCATCATACCTTTCAATAAGCGTTAGCTGCTTCTTGTTGTCTCTGTATGTATCAAGCCACTTACTGACTGCTTCATCAAAGATAAAAAGGAAATCCGTGTAGTTAATATACACAATATTATTGTGGTATTGCGTTGGGTGGCCTCTTTTACAAACAGCGATGCTCAGACGCCGCTCTTTACCTTGCACAACCTTATGAGAGTTAAGGTTTGTCATGTGCAGAAGAGAATTTCTTAGCTCGTAGAGTTCATCTGACGTGACACCCATACCGCTCAGATCAGAGTAATGATCCAACCAGTTTTGAAACACTCGCTTAGAATTTCCATACTCAAGGTAAGCTATAGTGTCTATGAAGGACATCAATAGTTTAAAGCTCGATAGGTAGTGCTTTTCGTTAAAAAGCAGCTTTATAGGCTTCATATGGTCATCATTTAAAAGTTGCTTCATATGGAAACCATCATCTTTCATATACTGCTCAAGGTAATCAGGAAGGCTCTTGACGCCTTCTATGTGATGATGAGGCATATGTTTGTGTCTCAGTTTCTCGTCAAGTCCAAGTTGTATCTCATACTGTAGTTTACCGTCTACCACTGGAGTCACTATAGTTAAGGGATTCTGAGGGGCATTATGGCTGGCTAATGCTATCTCATAGGGTGCAAGAGAGTTACCGATCCTAAGATTTGAGTTATATCTTGCGAGTGTTAGTTTACCTTCTGAGTCTAAAACAGAAGGATGCAGACTATGAAACGAACGACAAGAAGCTAAGTCAACATCTAATCTTTTTTGAAGAAATTCGAGCTTGTGTTGGTCATCTCCATCTAACTCATGAGGTACTATCCTACATGGGTTAAATAGACTCCATCTTTACTAAAACAAAAGATGTTATAGATGGTCTCTTTCATAACTCTAAGAACCCTTAATCAAGTTGCATAAGGTTCAGCAATTGCGATCAAAACGGGCACACTGAGCGCCCTTTTTCACATCGGTAGATTAGTTACTTTCCCAATCGTTGAACTTGTATGTCAGTTCAGAAATCGGTAAATCTGCATCGAGTTTACTGATGTTCGAAGAGATCGCATTGTATGACCTGTCAACACCTTCACTTTTGATAGCATCCAGACGTTTACTGATCTCAGCAAAGTAAGCATCACCGG
>MIEI01000072.1 GCA_002095305.1 Pantoea brenneri | reverse complement strand
GCCCCGCGTCCGGTTAAGGGACAGGACGTGACCGCAGACAGCCTGCGCGCGTCCACGGTGCCGGTTCGTACTGGCACCACCGGCCCTGTGGTCCCGGGTGACTACAGCGGACCGGGACAGGTGGACGCCCGCCGCATTCCTGACGCGACGCAGCGCCTGTGGATTGCGCCCTGGGTGGATGAGCAGGACAGCTTTCATCAGCCCGCCGTGGTGGAGTTCGTGAAAGAGAAGTCCCGCTGGGATGAAGATTTCCGCGTAATCAGCGAGGGGGAGTAATGAAAAAGCGGTTTTCATTCAGCAGTGCCTGTGAACGGCGGGCACCCGCATCGTCTGCAGCTGCGCTGCATCATCGGGTCAGGCCCGGACTGATGTTTGCGGATGTGCCCCCTTATGGACACGTCTTTGCGCACAGTACGCCCGAAGCCGGAAACTCCGCGCGCTTCCATACCCTGATAAAGGCCGCGCTGAAAACAGACCGCGCCGGAGGTCAGCATGATCAATAACGTTATCGATCACCTTACCGGCATCTTCAGCAGCAGCCGGGATGAGGGCGGTGCCAGAATGGCGCGCCAGAGGCTGCAGGAGAGCTTCAGCTACCCGTCGCTGACCAGCCTGCTGCCGTGGCGTGAGTTTGACGAGAAATCTGAACTCTTCATTAACAGCCGCTCGGTCGGCTTCATCATGGAAGTGGCCCCGCTCGCCGGCGCCAATCAGCAGGTGGTACAGGCGCTCGATGACCTGCTGCGCAAAAAGCTGCCCCGTAAAACGCCGGTTACGGTGCTGATGGTGGCCAGCAAGTGCGTGGGCGACATGCTGGAAAACGGGCTGAGCCGCGACATGTGGAAGGGCGACATGGCGCCGCGCCTGAACGCCATCACCAAAGCTTTCTGGGAGCGCTCGGCGCTGAAGGGGCTGGCCAACGAGCGCGAGTACCCGCTGTATCTGCGTAACTACCGCGTTTTCCTGGTGTATGCGCACCCGGGCACCGGCGGCATCAAGTCGCTGGACGCGGTGGCACAGGTGCGCGAAACGCTCCGCGTCTCGATGCTGGCCGCACACATGGACACCCGCCGCGTGGGGCCGACTGAGTTTTTATCCGTCATCCGCGAGCAGCTGAACTACCGGCCGGGGCAGGTCAGTGCGGGCAGCGAGCACTGGAATCCGGAGCAGGAGCTGCACCGGCAGTGCGTGGACACCAGTACCGAAATGGAGGTTCATCCGGATCACCTGAAACTCACTACCGCACGGCAGCACAGCGATCGCGCGGTCAGCGACAGCAGTGACAGCGCGGTGGTCAGCACGCGCATCGTGAATATGCAGCTGACAAAGGTGCCGAAGCAGTTCGCGCTCTGGCAGGCAGCGGACAACCTGCAGAACATGCGGTTTCCCGATCTGGGCATCCCCTGTCCGTTCCTGCTGAGCTGGACCATCTGCGTGGAGGACCAGGTCAGCAGCCAGAATGAGGCGTTCCGTAAGGAGCAGGACATGGGCAAGAAGGCCAACTCCTCCTACGGCAAGATGTTCCCCAATACGCAGCGCACCTATGAAGAGTGGCGGGACCTGCGCATGGGGCTGGCCAGCAACGAAATCGCGATGTGCAGCTTTAACCTCAACCTGACGCTGTTCACGCCCGACAGCGACAGCGAGCAGCAGCGCTGTGAACTCTCCGCCATCAACGTGTTCCGCAAAAATGACCTGGAAATGTCCGCACCCCGCTACCAGCAGCTGCGCAACTGGATGACCTCGCTGCCGTTCGTGATGCAGGAGGGGCTCTGGGACGACATGAAGCACATGAATGCCACCCTGCGCTGCAAGAGCTTCAACGCCGTCAACCTCATGCCGGTGGTAGCTGAACGGCAGATGGCGGCATCGGGCAGCCCGCTGCCGACCTACCGCAACGCGCTGGCCTTCTTTGACATGTTCAGCGAAAGCAACGGGGCCACCAACTTCAATATTGCCGTTACCGGCACCACCGGCGCGGGTAAGAGCTTCTTCATACAGGAAATCCTGCGGCAGGTGCTGAACGCCGGTGGCTTCGGGTGGGTTATCGACATGGGGGGCAGTTACAAAAACTTCTGCCGGCAGGCGGGCGGAGCCTACCTGGACGGCGCGACGCTGCGCTTTAACCCGTTCGCTAACGTGCGGGACATTAAAGAGTCCGCCGAGGGCATTCAGGGGCTGCTCACCGTACTGGCCAGCCCCAACGAACCGCTGGATAAGGTCAGCGAAACCATCCTGCTCAAAGGCGTGGTGGCGGCCTACGAGGCGAAACAGAACACCGCGCGCATAGACGACGTGGTGCTGTACATGAAGTCTGCGGCGGTCAGGGAAGAATATGGCCAGCAGCCGACGATCATGAACCGCATCAACGAGCTGGTGCTGCTGCTGGACCGCTGGTGCACGTGGGGTGCCAACGGCGACTATTTTAACTCGGACAAGCCGACGCTCGACGGCGACACGCGCTTTGCCGTGCTGGAGCTGCTGAGTCTGGAAAATCAGCCGCACCTGCTCTCGGCCATCCTGTACTCGCTGATTCTGGCCATTCAGGAAAAAATGTACCACTCACCGCGCAGCCTGAAGAAGGTCGCTATTATCGATGAAGCCTGGCGCCTGTTCAGCGGCTCTAACCCGCACGCGGCCCGCTTTATCGAAACCGGTTACCGTACGGTGCGCCGCCACCGCGGGGCGTTCATCACCATCACGCAGGGCATCAAGGACTTTACCGGCACCAAAGATCAGGCCGCACCGCCGGCTGCGGCGGCGGCATGGGACTGTTCGGGCACCAAAGTTACCCTGCTGCAGGATGCGAAAGCATTCAAAACCTACCTCAACTCCAACCCGGATCAGTTCAGTGAGGTTGAAACGCAGGTTATCCGCGGCTTCCAGCCCGCGCGCGATACCGGCTTCAGCTCGGTAATGATCTCAACGGGCGAAAACAGCTCCTTCCACCGGGTGTTCGTTGATCCGGTGACGCGCGCCATGTTCAGCACCCGCGGGGAAGACTACCAGTACATGACAGAAGCGCAGAAGGCCGGGGCGACCAGTGAAGAGGCCGCCTACCTGCTGGCCTGTGAGCCGCACATGTACCAGGCCGAGATGCGGGAGCTGGAGCGCTGGGCCGGCCTGACCACTGCTTAAAAGAGGAATAAACGATGCAGGAAGACAGACAGCCGCCTCTGCAGGCGGATGCAGAAAACGCTGATAACGCAGGGGGGAGTAACCGTGTTCGGGTGAGCGCCGCTGCGCGGCTGCTGCGAAGCCGTGGAATCCAGCTTACCGCGTACGCGGCGCTGGTCATCGCGCTCAGCGCCGGGGTCAGTGCGCTGGTTGCAAAGGCCGTGCAGCCCGATTATGTGGTGTTCGATATGAAAGGCACCATCGACACCTTCCGGCAGCAGACCGCGCAGTCAGCACTGGATAAGGACAGGCTGGCTGCGCTGACGAAACGCTTTGGCGCAGCGCTGGACGCGAGCCTCTCAGACTGGCAGGCCGCGCACGGCGGCGTCATTCTGGTGAAGGGGGCGGTGGTTGCCGGCATCACTGATATCACACCCGTTATTCAGGCCGACATTGCCCGTCAGATGCAGGGGGTGCCATGAGGCAACTCGCCACAGCGGTTGTTCTGCTCGCCACAGTGGTTGCTTATCCCGCGCAGGCGAAAGAGCTCGGCACCATCGGGCACCTGTTCCCCATCGCCGAACCGGATCTGCTGGCCTTTATCGGCCAGCGTCTGCAGGGCATGAAGGACAGCGGCGAGATGGACCGCCTGCAGCGTGAGGCCGAAGCGCGGGTGAAAGCCCACGCCGTGCGTCCCGCACCGGTGGCCGGGCTGACGCCGGCGAAGAAGGACCGCACGTTCCTGTATGACCCGACCTTTACGGTGCGGGAAACCATCCGCGACATGCGCGGTAACGTTATCGCCCGGGCGGGCGATAAGGTCAATCCGCTGGACAGGGTCGCCTTCAGCGAGACGCTCTACTTCGTCGACGGCGACAACCCGCAGCAGATGGCGTGGCTGAAGCCGCAGCTTGCCGGGCAGCAGAACTTTAAGGTCATTCTGGTTAAGGGCAACGTGCACGACAGCAGCATTGCGCTGGATGAGCCGGTGTACTTCGACCAGTACGGCACGTTAACAACAAAATTCGGCTTTGAGCACACCCCGGTGCGCATTACGCGCGCAGACAAAATGCTCAGGGTGGAGGAGGTGGCACTGAAATGAGTCACAGCACACAGGGGCAGACCGCTCCGCATAAAGTAAAACGTCATAACGCCCAGGTCCGCCTGGATGATGATGATAAAGCCGGGCTTCGTCGCATGACCGCCGAGTTTCCGCTTTATTCGGAGTCGGTGATCCTGCGCGCCGCGCTGCAGACGCTGCTGGCGTGCAGCGGAGAGGTCAGGTCGGCCATTGTGCTGGCTTCCCTGACGGATAAGGACGTGGGTGAGATCATGCGCCGTCACGGCATGCAGCCAGCATCTGAAGGGGAGGGATCGCATGCAGTATGACCTTGTGCAGAGACTGGTAAATGACTGGCAGCATTCTGACAAGATATTCGAGGCTGCACCCGTTCAGCTGCAGGCCGGGCCGGTGGTAAGCCCGGTACAGACGGGGCCTGTCCCGTCCGTGTGCCGTGCCGAAATATCACTGGCACCGGAGAGCATCAGCGCGTTTACCTCAAACCTGCCGGCTGTGGGTGGTTTCATCGTCCTGGTAGCGATGGCCATTGTCATTGTCCGGGCCGGAAGGAGAATGACTCCCGAGAGACCAGATACAATGCGCGTCGCTTACGGCACATCCTTTCCGGCACCGTTTGGCAGCCGTGAGATGGCAGCCCTTGCAGCGGATGAGGCAAACAGCCACTACTGGCAGTTCATGCTGGCTGCATTTGGCGGCGCGCTGGAGGCGGAAGGCTTTGCGCTTCGCGCAGAGCCGCGGGCAAAGGTCCCGTTGCCCCCTTCTGTCCGGGCCCGCGTGGGTGTGGCCATCGTAAAGGCGCGTTACCACTACCTCGCGCCGCGCCAGAGTGACGACACGGCAGAGACGATGCTGCGTGATGCCGAAAAGGATGACTACACCGGCAGCTGGACGGACTGGTGTCAGCGGGGGGCAGAGGCGGCGGGCTGGTATGTTGTCAGGCGCGACGATCAGGAACTCTGATCACCTTTTCCTCCCCGCGATGCGCAGGCTGTTCGTTCCTCGCGCTGCTGCGGTACGCCTCAGCCTGCCCCCCGCAGGCAGGCCCGATTAACGTCTGACGCCGGCAGTTCCCCTGCCGCTATTACGGAATTTCACCCTATGACACACCCCGCTGAAATATCGGCTCAGCCGGTCGTGCGCGATCGCTGGGGCGGCTGGACGCATCCTGACTTTTTTGTGCCCGCTGACGGCAATGAATACCCGCAGCCCGGCGAGTTTGAGGCCTGGCTTAACGCGCATAATCTGGCGGCGGCCTTCACCTGGATGGAAAACGACGCGCCGGACTGGATGATGAAAGCCTTCCGGAACACAGGTGACTGCAGCCGCTGGGAGCCCTCCGGGCCTGCCGGGGAAGGCTGGTTTACCGGCAGTATTCACGATACCGATGACGGACCTGTGTGTGTCTGGCTCCGCAAAAAGCAGGAGGTGCGGAACGCATGAAACGCGCACTCTTCATTTTATGCCTTCTGTTGACGGCAATTATTGCCAGGCCCGCGATGGCGGCAACCAGTAATGCCGGCGACGGCCGATGGGTGAACCCCATCAGCGATGTCTGCTGGAAATGTCTGTTTCCGATGTCGCTGGGCAGTATTCAGCTTGCATCAGGCGCGCACCCGGATACGCCTAACCCTGCCTCACCCATTCAGCTCTGCTCTTACGGTATTTTCTATCGTCTCGGGCTTGCGATCGGCTTCTGGGAACCGCTGGCGCTCACTGACGTCACCCGCGAGCCTGGCGTGATGGTGAACATGGGGGGGTTTAAGATTGATCTCGGCCGCACCGGCACGGGGCGTGGCGGACAGAGTGATTCACCCACGCCCGGCAGCTTCTATCACGTTCACTGGTACAAATACCCGCTGATTTTCTGGCTGAACATTATTACCAGCGAAGGCTGTATGCAGACCGGTGATATGGACATTGCGTATCTGTCAGAGGTCGATCCGCTCTGGAACGACAGCACGCTGGCCATGATCCTTAATCCCGAAGTGGCGCTGTTTAATAACCTGCTTGCGCAGGGCGCCTGTGCTGCAGACTCGATTGCTTCTACGGCTGGCGTACCGCTGGACCCGCTGTTCTGGTGCGCAGGTGCTCAGGGCTCGATGTATCCGTTTACGGGCTTCACCAGTAATGAGTTTTCGCCGCTTGAAGCCTCCCTGCTGGTCAGTGAGCGCATGGCCTTCAAGCTGCACCGGGAGGGACTGGTTATGGAGACGGTCGGGGCGGACGTCGCAGTCTGCTATGAATATCCGTCCCCGATCATCCCAAAATCACGCTGGCGTTATCAGATGGTAAACATGTACCCCGAACCCGGGGACTGCCACCCGTTCGGCACCACTACGCAGCTCTGGGGCTCGGTGCACAATTCACCGGCGACGAAAAAGAACTTCGGCTACCTCATGTGGCGAAAACGCAACTGCGTTTATCTGTAAGGACTCACCATGAAAAAAACTCTGATTACGGCGCTGCTTGCGGGCGCCGCGCTGCTGTGCGCAGAAATGGCGAATGCCGCTGAGCAGCCGACCGTGTCCGGCAGTGACATGGCTTACATGAAGCAGCAGCAGCGCGACCTGGAACTGTTCAAAAGCCAGCTGAAGGGCATGAATATCACGCTTCCTGATGCGCAGCAGGGGCGGGTGGCGCAGCTTCAGAACGAAATTGCCGCCGCACAGGCAGATCAGAACAGTGCAAGCCGTCCCACGCCACGGGCCGTCTATTTTGTCAGTCTGGGCATTCCGGAAGAGGGGCTGCTGCCGATGCTTGCAGACGCACGCCGCTTTGGCATACCGGCCACGCTGCGCGGCCTGCTGAACAACGACTTCCGTCAGACCGCTGAGACGATGTTTGAACTGTCCAAAAAAGACAAGCAGGCAGGGGTGCAGATCGACCCGACCCTGTATGAGCAGTACGGCATTAAGGCAGTGCCTGCGCTGGTTGTCACATGTGGTAGCCGGTTTGACGTGCTTTATGGCAGCCTGCCGGTAAAGCAGGCACTCGAAGAGGTTAAACAGCGTGGCGACTGCAGCAGCACTGCCGCTCAGATCCTTCAGGGTACGGAGGTCACAAAATGACGCGACTCTTTCCGTTACTGCTTCTCTTACTGACAGGCAGTCAGTATGCACTTGCCGATGCGGTAAGTGACGCCTACAACGCCGGCGCGGGGTATGCCGGATCAAATAAAGGGCAGGGCACCGCTGCCGCGAAGGGAACTGACCCGGCGTCGGTCATCCCGGGTTACACGGCCAGTCCCCCGCAGGGCGGCTATTATGGCGGCGTGCAGGGTGGTGACGGTGGCATAGCGGATAAAGGCCAGACTGAACTGGGCCACAACGAAGCCGGTCAGGCCGTCTCTGATTCGTCAACCAAAAATCCGGCTGTAACCATCGATCCTGACGCTGACTTTATTCAGAACGGGAAGAATGCGGAAGCCAACAGCGGCACGATTGTTGATGGCACCAACAGTCAGTGCACCACGAAAGTGGTATCGAAGTCGGTGTTTGAAAACTACAGCTGCGATCGTGACGTAAATCAGGTTCAGACGTGTGCGCGAACCGGGAGCGTGACTGTTGTCGGATCAAGCCATACCGAAACCCGCACGCTCAGCCTCCAGCTGACCAACGCCTCACGTGTCGGGGATGAAGTCAAAGTCGACTTTACCTTTCCGGAAACCGCGACCCTTATCAGTGCCACGACACAGCTGGTTTATACCCCGGCTCCTTCCTATAAAGAGGGGATTAACTACGCCACAACCATCCTGAACAACAGCGTGACGCTCCGGTATGGCAGTGGTGCGGTGTCGCTCGGTGTGGCAGGCATACAGGTTAATGCGGGACAGACCTACTCTGCGATGGTTGCGCCCGCGCTGAGCTCCGGCAGTAATCACGATAAACCTGTTACCACGCTGATTAGCTACCTGCAGAAAGGTACCACCCTCTTTCACCTCGACGTGACGTATAACGTAACCGTGTCAGACAAAAAAGCTGACACGACCTGGTCTGAAAGCTGCAGCTTTGACAAATCCCAGGCCACTGCCAGTACCGGCAGCGTCTGTACCGATCCTGGGGGAACCCGGACCGTGACTTCTGACGGTCAGACCTTTACGCAGACGCAGGGCTGCTGGCAATACCAGGACAGCTACATCGTGCCGGTTAATTCCACCGGTAACTGTGCCCAGCTGATGGCTGACCGGAACTGCACTATCGCGGCGCGCGGCTGTACTCAGACAGAAGGCGGCACCTGCCTGCACGAGCAGGATACGTATCAGTGCCAGACCACGTACAGCTCAGAAGGGCTGCTGTGCGGCGGTCAGTACTTCTGCCGTACCGGTGACTGCGGTGGAACCGACGGCGCGGGCGACAGCGGTTTTGATACCGCGGTAGCGAAGCTTGCCGGCCTGGCCTCCGCCGGCGATGACGTGAAGAACGGCGATCAGATAAACATCAAAGCCTTTACCGGACAGGCGCTCTACTGCCGTAAGGCAATGGCGGGCTTTTCAAACTGCTGCGTTGATACCGGCTGGGGCAACAGCTCGGGGCTGGCCAACTGCAACAGTGACGAAATGGCCATCGGTAAGGCGAAGGCCAAGAAGGTGACCGTACTGGTCGGCGAAGCCTGTAATAAGGCCGTGCTCGGGGTGTGCGTGCAGAAGAAGCAGGCGTACTGCGTGTTCGGCGGCAAGCTCGCCCGCATTATCCAGGAGCAGGGACGGCGCGATCAGCTGCACGTCAGCTTTGGCAGCGGAGACTCACCGAACTGTCGCGGCATCACCGTTCCTGAACTGCAGGCTATTAACTTTGATCTGATTAACTTCCAGGACTTCTACAGCGACCTGATGGCCAACCAGAAAATCCCTGACTCAGCGACGATGGTTCAGCAGGCAAAGGACCGCATTGCCGCGCAGGTTAACGCGCAGACAGGAGGTAAGAAGTGAGGCGACTGCTCCTTGTCTTTTTGCTGATGGCGGGTGTGAGCCAGGCGGTTGCAGACGATGCACCGCCCGCTGATGCGGTGGTGGCACCGGCCGACCCGTTTACCGGCTGGCACTGGTACAACGAGCCGAAGAAAAAGCCGGACCCGCCCGCGCCGAAACCGCAGCCCGCGCCCCAGGTGCCGGACTTCAGCAGGCTGTCACCGTCAGAGCAGGCGGACGTTCTGAAAGGATATACAAAGGAGGCGCTGAACAATGCCATCCTTCATCCGTCTGCCGAGAACACCGCCACCTTTCTGCGCTGGCAGAAGTTCTGGACCGACCGCGCCTCGATGTTCAGCCAGTCGTTCGCCGTGGCGCAGCTCGATCATCCGGACCTCGACTACAACCTTGATCACCCGCACTACAACAGCACTGCGCCGCTGCAGCAGGCCCGGGATCAGGCCGAGCAGACCGCGGCGATCAGTCAGCTGTCAGGTGAGTACGGCCTGTTCTACTTCTACCGTGGAAGCGACCCGATTGATGCACAGATGGCGGGTGTGGTGGCGGACTTTGCCCGCCTGCGTCACATCTCACTGATCCCGGTGAGCGTGGACGGCACGGTATCGCCGCAGGTGCCCGACAGCCGGCCGGACTCTGGCCAGAGCGCGCGCATGGGGATCAGTCACTTCCCGGCGCTGTTCCTGGTCGACCCGAAGTCAAAAAGCTTCCGGCCGCTAGCCTACGGCTTCATGACCCAGGACGACCTGGCGAAGCGTTTTCTCAACGTGGCTACCGGCTTTAAACCTAACTTCTGAGGACCCGAATATGCTGACACTTTCACCGGTATGGCACGGGCGGCTGCGCGCCGTAAACCGGGTGCGCAACCTTCTGCTGCAGACGCTGGTTATCCATCCGGCGCTGCTTTCCTTCATTGTCAGCGTGGCGGTGCGGACCCTCTTTCGCCGCGCTCAGGGAGTTCGCGTATGAACCGTTTACCTCTTATCACCACGCTGTTTATGGCGGGCATCATTTTTAACTGTCTGCGTCAGCTGCTGACGTATTCCGCGATCCTGACATACGACGTGCTGATGGCCGTGTCAGTGGCAAGCTTCGCCCTTGTTGTGCTGGCGCTGCTTGCCGAACTGATGGCGTACCGCCGCGCGCGGCGTGGGCGGGAGAACCACCATGAAGCTTAACGCGATGCTTCCGGCACTGATGCTCCTTTTGCCTGCTGTCGCGCAGGCCTCCGTAGCCGATGAGATTGCTGCGCTGGAGCAGGCGAAGATGCAGCACGGCACGCAGCTGCCTGCCTTCGGGTTGCCCGGTACCGCACCGGCACGCACGGCACCCGCGAAGCCACCGAATCTGATGACGCTGACCGACGGACGCCAGGTGAATCTTAATGACTATGCGGTGGTGGTTTTTATGCAGCGCGGCTGCCAGTACAGCGCGAAGTTTGATCCAAAACTGAAGGCGTGGGCGGATGAAACCGGCGTAAAAGTGTATCCGTATACGCTTGACGGGTACGGCGACACATCCTTCCCGGTGGCGCTCATTCCGCGCAAGGCCGGGCCGAACGAGCCGATTGCCGGTGAGATCCTGACGTTCTTCGGCAACGGTCTGCCCATCGCCACGCCGACCACCTTTATGGTCAACGTGAACACCAACATGGCCTACCCGCTTTATCAGGGCGACACCGACATGGGCACGGTAAGCCAGCGCCTCGCGCAGATGATAGAGGCCGACATTGACCACCTGCCGCCCGACACGCTGGGGCCGGTACCGAGCAGCGCCTCGCTGACCCCGCAGTAAAGCACGCGGCCCCGCCGCATACGGAAAAAATCATGACGGAACACCCTTTTACGCTCTCGCGACTTGAGACGGCGCTGCTTCTCGTCTGCGCCTCAATGCTGGCGGCGTCCGGGATTTACGCCTGGCTCGCCTGCGACCTTGCTGGCCCGATACGCGGCATGGCTTACGGCTCTGATGCACTGGTGCTCAGCGGGCTGCAGCTCTACCCGCTGCTGTTTCTGTTTGCCCTTGCCGGCGGCTTTGGCTGCGGCGCGCTGGTCAGCATTACGCTGCGCCGGCACGGATTCATGACTGACCGGAGTTTTCAATGAAAAAGAAAGATCGTTTTAATGCGGGGGCGGCATCATGAACCTGCGTCAGCTACTTATCAGCGCTCTGGCGGCGCTCACCATCAGCGCCCCGGCGCTGGCCGATGTGCAGGGCGACCTGAACGGTTATTTTGGCAGCCTCGGCTTTGACGGCAATGTATCAAAAGCGCAGGCGTGGCAGGGGCAGGCCGCAGGGTACATCACCGGCGGCTCCGTTTACCTGCGTAACCCCGTCAAGCAGGTGCAGCTCATCTCGATGCAGGTTCCCTCGCTGAACGCCGGCTGCGGCGGCATTGATGCCTACCTCGGTGCGTTTTCTTTCATTAACGGCGCGGAACTGCAGCGTTTCGTTAAGCAGATCATGAGTAATGCGGCGGGCTACGCCTTTGATCTCGCGCTGCAGACGATGGTGCCGGAGTTCAAGCAGGCCAAAGACTTCCTGCAGAAGCTCGCTTCTGACGTGAACTCCATGAACATGAGTTCCTGTCAGGCGGCGCAGGGCATCATCGGCGGCCTCTGGCCGGTGTCTCAGGTGTCGAACCAGAAAATCTGCCAGGACATCGCCGGCGAGAGCAACATTTTCTCCGACTGGGCGGCGTCGCGTCAGGGCTGCACCGTTGGTGGTCAGGGTGACAGCGTCACCGGCCGTGCCTCTGATAAAGATAAAGACCAGGTGCTGAAAAACAAAAACCTCATCTGGGACGCGCTGGGCCGCAACCACCTGTTTGACGGGAACCGCCAGCTGAAAGAGCTGGTGATGAGCGTGGTGGGCTCCATCATCTTCAACAAGGACGGGCAGGTCACCATCCTGACCCCGCTGGTCGACAACCGCGACATCATCAACGTGCTGATGCGCGGCGGCACCGCGAAGATTTACGGCTGCGACGAGCCGGACCTGTGCCTCGGCCCCATGCCCGCCAACGTGACGGTCAGCAGCGACGTGGCGCTGGTCACCCAGGTGCGCAACATTATGATCTCCATCGACAGCAAACTCAGCGCCGATACCGGCCTGTCGGACAGGGAAAAAGGGTTCATCAATACCACCTCGGTGCCGGTGCTGAAATACCTCACCAACTCCCGCAGCATGGGCATGAGCCCGACCTATCTGATTCAGGTTGCTGACTTTATCGCACAGGACATGATGATCCAGTACCTGCAGGAGCTGGTAAAGCAGGCGAGCCAGTCACTGGCCGGTAAAAACTTCCCCGAACAGGCGGCCGGCGAGCTTCGCAACAACGTGCAGGCTGCCACTTCGCTGCTGGCGCAGATGAAGCTGCAGTCCACCGCCGACCAGAACGCGCTGGACGGCATCGACCGCAACATGCAGTACCTGCAGCAGCAGGTGTCGACCATTATCTCAACGTCCTATCAGGGCAACTATCAGTGGGGAACGGGCAATGACTGAAGTCTGGACCATCTACGGCGGTGACATGTGGCGGCAGGTGTTTAACGGCGTCGTCACCGTCATCGGCAGCGATACATATGACACGTTAAAACGTATCGTCGGGCTGTTTGGCGTGCTGGGCGTGATGTTCAGCTTTATCAAATCACGTAACCCGATGGTGTTTCTGCACTGGCTGGCCGTCTTCTTCGTGATCACCTCCGTGCTGCTCGTTCCGAAGCGCAGCGTGCAGATTGTCGACGTCACGGACCCGGCGGCGGTGTACGAGGTGGACAACGTGCCGGCGGGTCTCGCCTTCATCGCCGGGCTGACCACGTCCACGGAGTTCGGCCTGGCGCGCCTCTATGAGTACAGCTTCTCGCGTCCGGACTCGCTGACCTATACGAAATCCGGCATGCTGTTCGGCTCGCAGATCGTGGCGCAGACCACGGACTTCCGCTCGCAGAACCCGCAGCTGTCGCAGATGCTGACCGACTACGTGGAGAACTGCGTGGTGGGCGACATCCTGCTGAACAACAAGTACACCGTGTCGCAGCTGCTGAACAGCACCGATCCGCTGACGCTGATTACGAACAACCCGAGCCCGCTGCGCGGCCTGTATCAGGATACCGGAAGCGGCCGGCAGTTCATTACCTGCCAGCAGGCGGCGGCGATCATTAAAAACCTGATTGGTGCGGACGTGCGCATTGGCGGCACGACCTGGCACGCGCTGGCCACGCGCGTGTTCGGCAACCGCGTCAGCGGGGATACGCTGCTCGGCAACGCAATGGATGAAAGTTATAACTTCTTCTATGCGGGCGGCCTGAGTGCCTCGCAGATCATGCGCAACAACATCACCAATGCGGCCATCCGGGACGGCTGGAAAGGCTTTGCGGCGCGCTCTTCGGACACGGCCAACCTGCTGAATCTGGCCACCGAGTCCAGCATGACCAAACAGCGCATCAGCTGGGGCGCGGGCGGCGTGATTGCCACACGCACGCTGCCGATGTTCCAGTCGCTGATGATGCTGGTACTGATCGCGCTGTTCCCGCTGGTGATCGCGCTGGCGCTGGTGAACCACGACATCTTCGGGCTTAAAACGCTGAAGCTGTACGCCGGCGGTTTCATTTACTTCACCATGTGGCCGGTGATGTTCGCCATCCTCAACTCGCTGGCCAATTTCTACCTGCAGACGAAGACCGGGGCCACGCCACTGGTGCTGGCCAACCAGGACCAGGTCGCCCTGCAGCACTCAGACGCGGCCAACATTGCGGGCTACCTGAGCATGTCGATACCGGTGCTTGCCTTCTTCCTGACCAAAGGGGCAGCATCGGTGGCTTCTCAGGTTGTCGGCGGAGTGATGAGTTCGGCGGCGTTCACGACCGGCGGACAGGCCTCCACGACGGCTGACGGAAACTGGTCATTTAACAACATGTCGATGGACAACGTCAGCGCGAACAAGTTTGACACCAACATGCTCCGCCGCTCCGGGTCTCAGGGCTTCCAGACCGGTAATAATGCGATGATGACGCAGACGGCGGACGGCCACACCGTGGTGGATACCAGCCAGGCGATATCAAATCTGCCGGTCAGCATGCGGCTCAGCTCCCTTGCCAGTAGCGGGTTCTCCGAACAGGCGAGGCAGGCACAGCAGCAGGCGCAGAGCTCGCTTGATGGCTATAACCATAGCGTGACCAGTGGCTTCCAGCAGATGAACCAGCTGACGCAGCAGAGCGGCAACAGCGACAGCGTGACGCAGGGCAGCGATAACAGCGTGGCAACGAACGTCTCCAGAGGCGCCAGCAAAATGCAGTCGGCCGTTGAGAACTATGCGAAGTCGCATAATGTTTCTGAGCAGCAGGCGTATAACCAGCTGATGGACATCACCAATCAGGGCAGTGCAGGGGCTGATGCTAAAGCCTACCTTAAAGCTGATTCCGGCGATCAGCTGGCGGGTAAACTTGGCAAGTGGGCCACGGGCGTCAGCGTTGGTGCTGAAGGAAGTGTTAACACTGGCTGGCGTCATACTTCCGGCAGCTCGCACGGCACGCAGGACAGCCACGCCGAGGGTCGTGACAATCGCCATGACCAGAGCAGCCAGGAGGCGCGTGACTTCCGTGAGGGCATGGATATGGTGACATCAACCCGCCTGAGCGAGTCGGGCAGCCATACTGACAACCAGTCGAACTCGCAGGCGCAGCAGTTCGCAGCCACGCTCAACGATGCGAAAAGTCAGTACCATCAGTACACGGAGAGCAGCACGCGCAGTCAGGAATTCAGCCGCATGGCCACGCTGTCCCAGACGCAGAGCGCCAGCCTGGACGCCAATTACAACCAGGAGTTCGTGGACTGGACTACCGCGAAGTATGGCAGTGATGCGCAGAACATCCTGACCAACGTCAGAAGCGCGCAGGGCGCGGCAACAGAATTTATGCATGAGCGGCTTGAGCCGGAAATCATGCGTAACTATGGCGCACGGACTGACCAGGTTAACAGTGAGCCGCTGCAGCCAGCCCGTTCGCTGGACGCAGCAGGGGCATCTCCGGGCGGGGGAACATCGCTTCCCGCCGGATCACAGGCGTCCGGGCAGAGCCTGTCGGGTACCCAATCGGCTCATGGCCGTGAACGAGCCAGCGGTGCGTCGCAGGAAGCCGTCGTCACAAATGGCCGGGCAACTGATGTCAGCGCGCATCAGGGGGAGCGGAATCTCAGCGCATCGGCCGGTGCACCGTCACAGGCAATGAGAGAAGATTTCCGCAGCGGGTCTAAACGCGTGAGCGAGCAGGCCGCAGGGGCCGGCATCCAGAGTAACGTTGCTAATCAGGTCGCAGCACAAAGATCTGGCCTTATGGAAACTCTCAGGGAAAATGACGGTAAAATCGCCGAAAATAAAACCACTGTTCAGACGTCCAGTGATATACTCAGAAATGAGCATCAGGGTGCGGTCAGGAGTCAACAGATAGGCCGTACTGAAGAGGATATCAGGCAAACTAAACCAGGCTTTGATCATGCGGAAACCGACGCCTTTGAGAAGAAATTAAAAGAGCTTAGGGAGCAGCAGAAAAAAGCCTCTTGATGAATGTGAAGGGAGAATGCAGATGGCAAACTTAACTGCAGCACAAGTTGAAGCGGACGTCGATCTTTTGATGGGCTGCTTAGGGGCTAATCATCGAGAAATTCCTTCGGCGGCTTCATTGTCGAAAAGAAGTTCAGTATTGCCACTTTTTGCTGCTGTGTTAAGCGTCTTAAGTACCATCATCTTTTATGTCGCTTTTTATAAAAGTGATGCATCAATTGCAGGCTTTTTGAAATTTTTTACTTCAGAAGGTTGGTATTTAGTAGCCATTACGGCAGGTATAGGATTGTTTGTTTTTCTTATGACATATAACAACCAGCTCACCTACCTATCTTTACCATCAAAGCTTAGAAATGAGTTGCTGATACTTAGTCATATCGGCAGGATAGTAAGAAAATCTGTCATTATTTTTTGTTCACTAATGATTTTGAGTAGCTTACTTTCCGGGGTTTCTGTTTGGTTTGCCTTAGCAGTTCCAGCTTTATTATTAATGTTGTTTGTGATTACAAGCATATTAGTATCCGCTGAAATTAACCGTCTCGGAGCTGGTCTGGCTCTTGAGAAAATCAGTAATCTTATCAAAAAGATTTAAGTTCTCACGGCATCTGCCGATACCCCTTCCGGCTGCAGTGCAATGAGCACCGCCATCAAAAAGCGCAATCTCGACGTTAAAACGCAGATGAGCCAGACAGTGTGGCTGGAGCCGTCCAGTCAGAAAACGGTCTACCTGCAGGTACGTAATACGTCTGACAAGGACATGAGTGACCTTGAGCCGATGCTGGCGCAGGACCTGCGCGCCAAAGGCTACACCGTCACCTCCAGTCCTGATGCTGCCTATTACTGGATTCAGGCCAACGTTCTGAAGGCTGAGAAAATGGATTTGCGTCAGGCGCAAAGCTTCCTGTTGACGGGATATGAAGGTGCCGCTACGGGGGCCGCACTGGGCGCAGGTATTACTGCTTACAACAGTAACTCGGGCGGGGCAATTCTGGGGGTAGGTCTGGCGGCGGGCCTTGCCGGAATGGCGGCGGATGCTCTGGTTGAAGACACAAACTATACGATGGTGACCGATCTGCAAATTTCTGAGCGCAGCAAGGCGTCAGTGACAACCGACAACGTAGCAGCACTGCGTCAGGGCAACTCCGGCATCAAGCTGCAGACCAGCAGCGAGGAGGGCAATCGTATGAAGCACCAGACCCGCGTTGTCTCAAACGCCAACAAGGTAAACCTGAAGTTTGAAGAGGCGAAGCCGGTGCTTGAAGCGCAGCTGGCTAAATCCGTTGCAGGCATCATGTAACTGATAAAGTCACTGAGCACGGGAGCGAACGGTGCGAAGACGAATAGAGGATGTTGCAGTCTGGCTGCCAGCACATGTAATGATCATACTGCTCGGTGGCCTCTTCACTCTGCTGTTAGCGAACGTCACAGAGAACTGGCTCCCGGGACAATTTATCAGTGCAATGCACGAATACAGCGGCACATCAGCTGCGGCTGACTCTGGCGGTTTCTTCAGGTTTTTTATCGCAGCTGTGCTTCTTTATGTTTTGTCGATAGCATCCTGCGGAATGACCATTGCACTGGCGCTCTGGAATGTCTTACGCCTTATTTTGAGACTTGCAGGTCGCTGAGCTTCTGGTATTACTGAGCAACCGGCATTAAGCCGGCGGCAAGCGTCTCAGGGGAAATGACACCAACTCTCCTGTCAACGGGGCGCCTGCCAACCCCCCGTCTGCGCCCCCCGGGCAGCGGACACCGGGGCAGCATCAACACCACGGGTGCTGCCCTTCTCCCTTACGGGACCTCATATTTTCACGTATCTCCCTGATGTGCGGGGTAGCGGAAGCGTGGCTCAGATTCTCCGGATATCTCCCCGCATGCTGTACTGGCAGGCTTCTGCGCGGGTGGCGCGCGTCCGGGAATGTGCTGTACCTGTACTGATCCTCCTTTCTTAACTTTCTGAAGGAAAAACCTATGCTCACTCTCAGCGGTGCGGCTCGCACCTTTATTGTCTGGTTAACCCTGTTTTTCGCCTGGAGTGCCATCGTGCTGTGGCAGTTCGGGCCGGATATCGTAAAAACCATCATGTCGCACAGCCAGCTGTTTGCCTGGGACCTCACCACCCGTATGGTGCAGGGCGACATGATGCCCCCGGGCATTATCACGCTGCTGCTGGTTTTGCTGGTGCTGACGGCTGGCTGCGTGCTGTCAGCGCTCACGCTGGCCTGCTGGAATCTGGCCATCTTCACCTGTGGTATCCCCGTGATAGCTGGCTTCTGGCTGCTGCGCCGTACGGGGCTTATCCGCACCCCCGCGTCCGTCACGCTGAAATAATCTCTGGGGCCTGAGCGGCCCTCTCCGCCACTTTTCTTTCTGCCGTCAGCCTGCCCGGTTTTCCGGGCGGGCTGCGCCTGCGTGCTTTCCGGAGTTCCCCATGAGTTTTACCCCTAAATACCTGACGCAGGGCGGCCAGATGACGGCCTACCGCCTGCGCATGTTTGTTCAGGTCAGCAACTGGATATTTCACTGGATGCTGCTGCTGTTCGTGGTGGCCACCGGCGTTCTGTTCTGGCTGACGACGCCCGACGACGTGCTGCGTAACGGCTTCTGGTACTGGGCTGCGTGGCCCAGCCACTCGCTGCTGGGCCTCTCACCGCGCGCGGCCGAAGCCACGTGGGACATTATCTGGCACTGCGGTGAAGGCGTGCAGTTATGCACGATAAAGCTGACGCCGGCGCAGCTGCTGGCTAACCCCTGGATGCAGGAGATGGGCCGCCAGTTCATGGCGAACCTGCGCTTTATCGCGACCGCCTGCGGTATCACCGCCAGCCTGCTCTGGTGCCTTATCGCCTGGTACGTAGGGCGTATCGGCAAAAAGGAGAGCGAGGATGAGTTCATCTCCGGGATGACCCTCACCGACCAGCCAAAAGAGGTGAACCGGCTGCTGAAAAAGGCCGGCGAGAAGTCTGATCTTCAGATTGGCGGCCTGAACATGGTGAAGAACGCCGAGGTCATGAACTTTCTGATCCACGGCACCATCGGTGTAGGCAAATCCACGCTCATCCGCTGGCTGCTGGACTACATCCGCCGGCGCGGCGACCGCGCGATCGTTTACGACTCCGGCGGCACCTTTATTGAAACCCACTATGACGAGCGCGTGGACAAAATCCTGAACGCGCACGACAGCCGCTGCGAGAACTGGGTGTTGTGGCGCGAAGCACGCGACGTGGTGGACTACGAGAATATGACGGCCGCGCTGATGCCGGTGGAAGGTGACTCCGATCCGTTCTGGGTGTCCTCGTCGCGCACCATCTTCAGCGATACGGCCATGCAGTTTGCGTCACGCCCCGACCGCAGTATCGAGACGTTCCTGAAGACCTGCCTGTCCATCGACCTGAAAAGCCTGCGCGAATTTCTGAAGAACACCCCGTCGGCCAACCTGGTCGAGGAGAAGATCGAGAAAACCGCCATCTCCATCCGCTCGGTGCTGACCAACTACGCCAAATCGCTGCGCTACCTGCAGGGACTGGATAAGGAGGGCAAGCCGGAGTTCAGCATCCGCGAGTGGATGACCGACGCACAGTACGACAGCAGCTGGCTGTTCATCTCCACCACGGCCCGCCACCGTAAGGCGGTGCGCCCGCTGATTTCCATGTGGCTGTCGCTGGCCACGCTGCTGTTGCAGAGCATGGGTGAGAACAGCGAGCGTCGCGTGTGGTTCATCGGCGATGAGATTGCCAGCCTGCAGAGAATCCCGGAGTTCAACGAAACGCTGGCCGAGGCGCGCAAGTTTGGCGGCTGCTTCGTGCTGGGCATTCAGAATATCCCGCAGCTGGTACATATCTACGGCCGCGAGATGGCCAAGGCCATCTTTGACCTGCTGAACACCCGCGCCTACGGTCGTTCGCCGAGCGCGGAGGTGGCGAAAATGGTGGAGGAGGAGCTGGGGCATCAGCGCCGGCGTGAGGCCCGCGAACAGAACAGCTACGGCCTCGACCAGGTGCGCGACGGTATATCCATCAGTAAAGACAAGGTCAACGACCCCATCGTGGACTACGACCAGATCATGAAGATGCCCAACCTGCGCTTTTACGTGCGCCTGCCGGGCGAGTACCCGGTGGTCAAGCTGAACCTGAAGTACCGCAAACAGAAGAAATACCATCCGGCGCTGATTGAGCGCGACTTCCGCGACCGGCTGAGTCCGGAGCTCGAGCGCATCATCGAAAGCAACGAGCGCAGCGCCCGGGCGGCAGACGTTTCTTTCCCGACCGGTGAAGAGATTCTGGAAGACGGTGATCACACCACAGCCACATCCGGACCAGAGTCTGTGCCTGCCTCAGCACCTGCTGTGCCGTTAAAAGCTGTTTCGCCCGTGAGCAGTTTGTCTTCGCCTGCCGAGCGGGGGGTTATACCGCCTGTATCTGCTGCGGCTCCGCCTGCAGCAAAACCTGCGTCAGAGGCAGCTGGTAGTACGCCGCCTCTCTCAAACGTGCGCCCGTTCCCGCTGCGCACTGTGCCCGCACCGGTTCGTGCGGGTGACGCTGAGCCGCCGTCGGCAAAACAGACTGCCGCATATGCACCGCCTGAAACGCCGGCGACCCCGCAGGCGCCTGTCCGGCCAGTTGCCACGGCAGACATTGCGGCGGAAACATCGCCCAAGAAGGCGCTGCAGCCCATCGTGCGCCCCCTTATGAAGTCAAAACCGGCCGGTCCGAGCGCCCTTGACATGCTGGCGCGCCGCAGGAGCAGTGCGGCCGCATCAGAAAGCAGTGAAGGCAACGCTGAAGAGACTGCACCGCAGGACGGCGCAGCGCAGGGCGATGCACCTGAGCTGAACATGCAGATGGAAAAAGATGAGGGCGGCCGCCTCATCGTCCGGCACATCAGCCCGCGAAAAACGGACCAGGAAAAGCGCGAGGAGGCCGAAGCCCGCCAGTACGGTGACGCCAACGCGCGCATGGCCGACGACGAAAAGAACATCCTGCGACACCGCGACGATTATGACGCATATCAGGAGATGAGTGACAGCCTGGACCCGGGAGGGTATGAACGATGATGACCGTTGCTCCGGTGGCTTCGGCCGCCGACGCTGCCGGCTACTACAGCAGCAAGGATAACTACTACTTTCTGGATGACATGCCCACGCAATGGCTGGGTGAGGGTGCGCGGGAACTGGGCCTTGAGGGGCCGGTTGACCTGGATACCTTCACGGCCATTCTGCACGGCAATCTGCCTAACGGCGTGACGATGGGTAAGGAGGTGCAGGGTGAACACGTGCACCGCCCGGGTCACGACTTTACCTTTTCGGCACCCAAAAGCGTCTCAATGCTTATTCTTGCCGGCGGCGACAAACGCCTGCTGGAGGCGCACCACGATGCGGTAAAAGAGACGCTGGCTATCATGGAGCAGACGGTAAGTGCCCGTGACACGAAGGAGGGCGTCACGCGCATCGTAACCAGCGGTAAAATGGTCGCCGCGCTGTTCACGCACGACACCTCGCGCAACCTCGATCCGCAGATCCACACCCACGCGGTGGTGGCTAACGTTACGGAGCTGGACGGCAAGTGGAAGGCGCTGGCCACCGACACCATTCACGGTGCCGGCTTCATCGAGACGGCGTACCGCAACCAGATAACGTACGGCAAAATCTACCGCAACGTGCTGAAGGGCAAGGCTGAGGCGATGGGTTATGAAACCCTCCCCACCGGTGGCCGTCACGATTTGTGGGAGATAAAGGGCTTTACGGAAGCGGTGCTGGATGAGTTCTCCTCGCGCCATCGGGAAATTCACGCGCGCGCCGGCGAAGACGCCTCGCTGAAAAGCCGCGACGTGGCCGCGCTCGATACCCGCCAGCGCAAGCAGGATATCAGCCGCTATGGCGAAGACGAAACCGCACCGGTACGCACCCGGCCTGAACCCTCCGCCGTATCCGTGCCGGAGCACGTGGTGGCTGCAACGGAAAAAGCGGCTGCAACAGCGGATAAAGAGCCGACAACACCGTCAGCACAGGATAAAAATGTGGCGATTGCCCGGCCCGGACCATCCCATGTGCACGAGCAGACTGAGCCCGCGCCGGAGCGTGCGGCGGCGGACACCGAAAAAGCCCCTGCAAACGCGGATAAGGCACTCTCAACGCCATCAGCACAGGTTAAAGATGAGCCGATCGCCAAGCCCGAAACTGCCGATGGCAGGGCCCGGCTACAGGCGCGCTGGCAGCGACAGATGGATGACGCCGGCTTTGATATTCAGGGCGTCATGAATGAAGCCCGCGAACGTGAAAAGTCCCGGCCTGAAGCCGGTAAAGCGCAGGATATACCCGGGCTGGCTGTGCAGGCGGTCCGCATCGCCATTTCCGTTCTGAGCGATAACAAGACGCGGTTTACTTACGGGGATCTGCTGCTGACCGCACATAACGCCGGTGAACTGCAGAACAGTATTCCGGATCTGCGCAGGGCGCTGGACCAGGCAATTCATGACAACCTGCTCGTTCCTCTCGACGGTGATAAAGGCGTGTTTACTTCGCACATTCACCTGCTTGACGAGCTGTCGGTGCAGTCGCTGGCTGCGGATATTCTGAAAGAGAACAGGGTGGTAAATTTCAGCCTCACCGGCAGCCCGGTCCCCGGCCACCTTGAGCACGTTGCCCGGGAACCTGCCGTTATCATCAACGCACCCGCATCAGTCGGGCGTCTGCGTGAAGTCACGAAGGAGCTGGTGACAATGTCACGTGAACAGGGGCGTGAGGTCAGCGTGCTGACCAGTTCCGCCGAGCGCGCACTCAGCTTTGCCAAATCACCTGAGCTTAAAGACCGGCTTCTCCACCGCAGCCGGATGCTTGATGGCACCTTCAGCCTCACGCCACAGAGTACGGTCATCGTGGAAGGTGCTGAAAAGCTCAGCCTTAAAGAGATGCTGGTGCTCACCGGTGAGGCCCAGGTGCAGAATGCGCAGCTGCTGTTTCTGGACAGCGCCGGGCGGCAGTCAAACACCAGCGCCCTTTCCGTGCTGACCGCAGCGGGCGTAAAACGACAGAGCCTGAACGCACCGCCTGACGGAATTGAGGTCCGCGTGACCAGTATTCAGGACAAGCGCGACCGCTATCAGGCGCTGGCAGAGCGTTTTGCCGGAATGGACCCCGCGGACGGCCCCGTCACGGCTGTTGTCGCAGGTCCGCGCGAGCAGGCCCAGCTGACCGGTGTCATCCGGAATGCACTGCAGGATGCCGGCAGGCTGGGGCAGGAGTCGGTCAGCATCGTGGCGCGTACGCCGGTCTTTACGACAGCCAAAGAGCGCCGTCTCCCTCAGACCTACCGCGCCGGTATGGTGCTGGAAGATCGGTCGGAGAAAAATGAAACACGTCACTACGTCATCGACCGCGTGCATGACGAGACCCGCATGCTTTCCCTGGTTGACGGGGACGGCGTGCTGTCACGGGTGAAGCTCAGCGCACTCTCAGGCGACTGGCGGCTGTTTACACAGAATCAGATGAATGTTGCCGCCGGAGAGCGACTGTTTGCGCTCGCCGGCGATAAACATACGGGGCTGAAGGCGCGCGATCGCCTCACGGTCACAGCCATTGAAAACGGGTCACTTGTCGTGCAGCGCGAAGGACAAAAAAAGCCGCTGCGACTGGATGCGTCAGGCCCGCTTTACGTCACTTACGGATACGTCAGCCCGCCTGGCAGCCGTGACAACGAGCGGGGTACGGTGCTGGCAAGTCTTGGCGCACAGGATCTGTCGGTGAACATGATTAATGCGCTGGCGCAGTCCGGCCATCAGGCGGAGATTTTTACCGGCGAAGCCTGAGCCGGGCGGAAGAAAAGCTTGGCCGGCTGCGCTCAACGCGCTCGCCGTTATCGCTTGTCCGGCAGGCCAGCGGAAAGGAAGATGCCAATGAGGCCGTGGACGCGCTCAATAAGCAGCTGCTCTCTGACGCGCAGAAAGCCGTCACGCGCAGCGTGGCGCAGATGCGTGATGTCGCCTTCCCGTGGACGAAACTGCTTGAGGAGGCCCTGACGTTCAACGCTGACCTGAAGCTTATTGAAAACGAAATTGCCCGGCAGGTTAAAGAAGGTGATCTCATTCGGGTGCAGGCCGGATCAGAAGCCCGCTTCGTTGCGCGGTCTACGTGGGAGATGGAAAAGGCCATCCTCGGTGAAATCGAACGGGGCAAAAACACGCAGGTGCCGCTGATGGCACAGGTGGACCCCGCTCTCCTGTCAGGCCTGACTCAGGGGCAGAAAGAGGCCACCTCACTCATTCTGCAAAGCCCCGACCGGTTCACGGCCGTACAGGGGTATGCGGGCGTCGGTAAAACCACCCAGTTTAATGCGGTAAAGGCGGCAATTGATACCCTGCCGGCTGACGCCCGTCCGGTTATCGTGGGCCTGGGGCCGACTCACCGGGCGGTGAAAGAGATGGCGGGTACGGGCATCGATGCGCAGACGCTTAAGTCGTTTGTGCTGGGCTGGCAGATGCGCACCGCGGCCGGTGAAGACGTCCGCTACGACAATATGCTGTTTCTTATCGATGAGTCTTCCATGATCGGTAACCAGGACACCGCGGCGGCGTACCGCGCGATCGCTGCCGGCAACGGCCGCGTGGTGCCGGTGGG
>MIEI01000071.1 GCA_002095305.1 Pantoea brenneri | reverse complement strand
AGTAACCCGCTTCAGCTCCTTCTGGAGTCGGCGGATCCCGGCCTGAGCATCTGACTGTTCTTTGTTGGTGGAAGAGTCCGGCCCGTACTTCTTTATCCAGACATAAAGACTGTGGGTAGTGATATCGAGACGTGTTGCGACACTGGAAACAGAATGGCCACGATCAACAACCTGCTTGACGGCTTCAATTTTAAACTCTTCAGGATAACGCTTACTGCTCATATGCACCTCTCTTTAAGCCATTTTAAATGACTCTGAGGTGTCTGTTAAACCCGTGGCGATTCAGTTGCCCTTGACCTGCCGAGATCAGACAGTACTTTCAGCCATCGTTCAGATAACAAAATAGCGTATGTGCATAGTAGACTGGTGATCATAGCTTTCACCTTTGAAGTCAAAATGACTGCTCAAATCTTACACAGCCTGATGTTGCATTCCACTTAACTTACTAGAGGGCATAGTTAGAGCTGAAGACGATCACGCCACGCTCACGGAAATAGCGCTCATTCTTGAATAGCGGATCGCCCATCTTGATGCCCAGCGCTTTAGCCTCAGCGCTACGGGCGATTACACATCCGTCGTTGTTCGAAACGCAGACGATGGGCTTCCCCCGGAGGTCGGGGCGAAAAATGGTTTCGCAAGATGCGTAAAAGTTGTTGGCGTCCGCAAGGGAAAACATGACAGCTTTTCCGTTTATAACTGTTTATCCATACAGTATGCATAAAAATAAAAGTCCGGCTAAACTCTTGATGTCCCACAACGGGACTGCTATATTAGTCCCACTTTGGGACATCAAGGAAAAGCATTGCGAATTATCTCGACCGCAACTCTCAAACGATTCTGGGAGACACATAATCAGGCGGAGCAGCCCCTGAGAGCGTGGGTGGATGAAGTCAGTAAGGCCCAATGGAAAACGCCACAGGACATCAAGGACAAGTACAGAACAGCAGATTTTCTGAGTAACAATCGGGTGGTGTTTGATATTAAGGGCAACCACTACCGCCTGATTGTGGCAGTGGCTTACAGGTTTCAGGCGGTCTACATCAAATTTGTTGGCACGCACGCTGGATACGACAAGACAGACGCAAACACGGTGGATATGTGATGACCTACAAAATCAAACCGATTCACAACGAAGCAGATTATGAGGCGGCTCTGGCCGCCGTATCCCCGCTGTTCGACAACGAGCCAGAGCCGGGGACAGAGGCCGGTGACTTCCTGGAGGTCATGATCCTGCTTATTGAAAAATATGAGCAGGAACACTACCCGATTGAAGCGCCCGATCCGGTAGAGGCGATTAAATTCCGCATGGAGCAGATGGGGCTGACGGCAAAAGACCTGGTGCCAGCGATTGGCCGTCAGAACCGTGTCTATGAGGTGCTGAACAATAAGCGTGCACTGACGCTGCCCATGATCCGCAACCTGCATAACATGTTCAATATCCCGCTGGCGTCGCTGGTGGGCACATCAGAGCTGAGATGAGAAATTGACAGACGACAAAGAGCAACGCCGAAAGCTGGCGGCTGAAAGCGAACTGGCAGAGTTTTTCGAGCCTGTACCCTATGAGGCTGACAATAACGACGACGAGACGATCCCCGGCGCGGTGGTTGATATTCGTCTCGAACAGAAAGTGCCGTTGTATGTCGCATGGTGCTTACATCGCGGCCACTTGCAAGAGTATGTCGCCGAAGCGCTGGGTATTACCCAGGCAGGCGTGGCAAATATGGAGAAAAGGGCGAAGCCACAAAGGGCGACGCTCGAAAAGCTGGCGCGCATTTATGACTGTCGCGTGACGCAGCTGTATTAAGCCCAACCCGATAAGCCCGCCACACGCGGGTTTTTTTTATTTCTGCGGCCCGTGATTAAACCCCAGCCCGGCCAGATCGGTCACAGCATACGACACGACACCCCAGGCCGGCATGTCCTGGTCAAGGGCTACCGGCGTCAGCGTGCCGTCGCCATTCAGTTCCTGAAGCGCAGGAGAGGGCAGCAGCAACAGCCGACGCATCACCAGTTCGTCGTCAACACTGATGATGATGATATTCCCGTGCTGCGGCGTCAGGGCGCGATCAACAGCCAGCAGCGAGCCTTTGACGATCCCCGCGTCGGGTAATCGCTCGCGCTGCGGGAAGGTATGTGGAGTGCGGGGACAGATAGACCATATCACCCAGATTCAGCCGGTGCTCACTGTAGTTTTGCGCCGGGTTTTGAAAAGCCATCAATTACTCCAGATTTCAGGGGATTACCTTAATATTTTAGCGGTTTCCCAGCGGCGTGCCATTGGCGCGGGCAGCTTATTCCGTACCGATGCTGGTGGGTTGCTGTTTCAGAAAAAAGCCAAACTATTCATATAGTAATATGGTGGCACTATAACCATACAGCAATGGCAGGCAGGGAAAGGCGTGAAGAACGTTCATGAGAAGTTTTACGGGCAGGCAGTAAGGGAAGTCGAGCGCGATGGCGTGATCAGGCATGACCTTTGGGCAAAAGCTGGTGCCCTGTCGGTCGGCGATCGGGAAGCGGCAAAGGCTATCTATATCGACCTACTGGCGCGCCAGTTCTCAGAAGGGGCGCACCGGGCGGAGCGGGAGGATCTGAAGCAGACCGCGCTCGGTCTAGTCCAGCTGGCCGGGCAACAGAGTAAGGTGCTTGGATTCAGGGCGCTGTGCTGGGGGGTATGGGTGGCGCTGGTGGTTGCAATCTTCATGTTCGGCCAGCACTGGTCAAACAATCTTTATGAATACTACATGGGCGCGCATGGAGCAGAGGTCGTGCATGGTTTGGACAATAAAGAGCGAGAAATTATTACTCTAGATGATGGAAAAACCATAATGGGGCCAACAGAAAGAGAATATTCTGAGGCTGCTGCTACAGTGCGTATTCCTAGGTATAAAGAGACTCTTCCGGCAGATTTTCCTCAAGTGGCATTCGACAGTGCAAAAGAGGGTTTCATTAGTCTGAGGATCAAATATGGTGACGCAGCGGCACTGAGCCTCATAAGGGGCAACGAAAAGGCTAACGTCCTGCTTAATCAGCTAGAAGACAAGCGAAACCCGGATTACCTTTCTGCTATCACAAAGTATCCGCTTCCCTGGCTGCTGCTGGCTGTGCTGTTTGGCGGCTCGCTTGGTCTTGTTACCTGGTTCGCCCTGAGAACCCACCGGCGCGGCCGTTTCGAGGCTCCGCTATGGATGCAGATATGAAGCCGCGTAGCTGGTGGGTCTTTTCGCTGCGCTCAGGGCTGACTTCTGGCAATGGTTTTTAATGGGAGTCCCTTCGCTGGGGGTGCTGGCCTTCTTAACCTGGCAAATGCGCGCCATCTACCAGCGAGGATATTTTTATAAGCCAGCGCCATAAATGAGCACTTACCGACCCGCCATAAGCGGGCTTTTTAATTCCCGAAGGTAGAACCACGGCTGAGTCAATTGTACAATAAAACACGGTAAACTTGTACAAGTGAGGAAGTTATGCGTGAATACACTTACAGCGAAGCGCGGAATAATCTGGCATCTGTACTGGAAGAAGCTATTAACGGCGAGCCGGTCACGGTAACACGTCGCGGTCAGCAGAACGCCGTGATTATCAGCCAGGCAGAATTTGAGCGGCTGAAAGAGGCCCGCTATGACGCAGATTTCGAGGCCATCTGGTCAACACACGGTGACAGTATTCGCGTGCTGACTGACCGATGAGCCTGCTTACCGCTGCGGAAATCATCCGCATACATGATGATATTTTGTCCCGCCTGGCGGGTGTAAAAGGGATGGCTGATGCCGGTCGGGCAGAAGCCATCGCTACCCGCATCATTAACCGCATTGAATATGAAGGGATGAACGATCCTTTTGAGGTGGCGGCCATGTACCTTGTCGCCATTGCCAGAGGACATATATTTAATGACGGTAACAAGCGCACGGCGCTGTATTGCTGCCTGATGTCGCTGCGTCGGGCCGGTATCGGCATTAACCCATCCGAAACGCTGGTGGAAATGACGGTCAGCGCGGCGACTGGCGAGTATTCTCCGGAACAGGTAGCTGCCGTACTCAGGCATTTAAAAAAATAACCGCTAAACGGGTGACTATCCGCACACGGGTGGCGCTGATTTGCAAAATTAGTATCGTATGACTTACTATTTGTGCCAAGTCTGACTGTGACAGGTCAGGCCCGGAGGCTATTTATCCTGCGCTTATTACCGCCGGGCAGTGAATTCAGGCTAAGCGGCTTAGATTAATTCCAGAGCAATCAGTGAAGTTTTCCAAACGATATCAGTATTAAGGCGCTTAACTGCGCCTTATTCTTATCTGTCACGCCGGTTGATTGATTTTCATACGCAGCAAAAATAAAATTTAGTTCCCGATTAGTATCTTTTGTAAGGGGTGGCCATTGGCAGCCGAACATAAGAGATTAACGTCGTGGGAGATTTCGCAGTTCCTCATCGAGCATGGCAAACCGGCCAGCGCCAAAGAGGTGACGGATGCGCTCAGGAAGCGCTATCCCCAATACAGTTCGACAGTCAGCGAGGTGTATCTCAGAATGCGCTCTATCGCTAACTCTCACAGTTCAGACTGTATTGTGGATGAAACCGTCAGACCGCGAACCTTCTACCTGACGCGACTTGATGACGAGTTTTTTAAACGTTGCCGCAAAGCGGACAGACGCGCAGGTCACCGTCCGCTATCAGCGAGAAGTGGAAGTTCGCAGTTGTTTTTAGGTATCACTTAAATTTTGATGTCTCAATCAACCAGGAGCGGGTCAGGCGGACTCACCTTTAAACTCACCAGTAATAATTCTTTTTCATTGAAGACCCTGTTCGTTCTGAGGTGTACATATCACCTGTGTTCAGGTGGCGAAATTCAGGGTGTCACTATATCACCGCACTCAGCATTATTAGAGCTTGCGTCGATGTCTTAACTTCTTCCCGGAGAGTTTGTGGATCCTAAAATCTAGCACCTGTCCGGCTCTGCAGGGCAGCAGTACAGCCGCATAGACCCGATACTCTTTTCTCGATTTAATGTTCAAAATATACTAATTTACCTCCGATTTAAGGCAAGAGCATTTGTCCACAACTTGGGAGTGAAACGATGATCGACTATGAGAAAGGAGAGCAGCTTTATCAGGAGTTTATTAATTTCCGCTATAGTTTTTTGACGGAGGCAATGGCAGTCGCCTCTGCCTTTACGACTAATGCTGACGGACATAGATTCCGGCCGGTGGTGGTTGTGCCTAAAAATCGTGTTGACTACTGGCGGTCCCGGTGTGAGCGCTGGGAAGAGTATGCACTTAATTTACGTAATTTTCCGGAACTGGGCATTCCAGTATCCCTGTATGAACCGGGCCCCAAATATATTACTGGTGCTATCAGTGTTCGTTGCTATGAGCTTCCCGCCACTAACACCGGAAAGATTAATCGTGAGGATATACTGGGCGACATTCAGACGATGATAAACCGGGCTTCGGTTTCTGAAAATGCTGGTTTAGATATTAACAGGTTGCGTGAAGAATTAACTCTTATCGAAGCATTGGCGCCAAAATTGCAGCTGCGTATACGCCGCTTTGGCTACACCGATCTTGTTTGCAATTACGCCACTCTGGATAATCCGAAAGTGATGGTCCGCGCTACCGCCAGCGGTTTGTTTTTCGACGAGCGCACTTTGCGCTATGGCTTCCAGTTTGGAGCAACAAAAAAAATTGTGCGTCCCTCAGTTTACGATCATGTTAAACCTTTGCCGCTGAGCATTTATCCGTATGCCTACGTCTACCTGATTGAAGAGGTAGAGCAGAAGCGGGAGGAAATGAAAAAAGCACGTATGCAGACGGAACAGGAAACGAGGCGTGAGCAGTGGAGAAAAGCAGCACAAAAACGTCGGGATAAGCTTGCTGTCAAAAAAGCTTTGATGGAGAGCCCTGCAGCGCCTAGCACCACCCTCAAAAAAGATGAATAAATATATATTTTTTTTGGTTAGTTATTCAATCGTGCGGCTTTGCTTATAAAATATCAGCCTGATCAACTTTTTTCGCAACAAACTGTTTTCTCACTTTAAAATTGTTAGAGCTTGCTGCTTAGAGTAAGGCCGGACGGTTTCTTTAAAAATGGCAGCAACGGTAACAGAGACGATTTTCCCGATAGCTGTCTGTGCATGCTCTTTAAGCTGATCGGCTTAAAAACAATGCTCTGAAGTAAGGAAGCAGCATAGTTTATCTCCGGGTCGTTTTGCTTTAAAGATATCGATATCCGGTTAATAGAGACATGCAGTGATCACTTTATTGATCACTGATCAGCACACCTTCTGTAAATTTTCGTGCAGCAGGTGCCCTGCGTCATTTGCCCTAAGATAATAACTATATAAGATAATGATTTTATTGATTAATAATTTCATTGGGTGTTGCAGGTATTGATCGCGCCTGTGATCAGTTTTAGTTTTGTGATCATTATTGTGATCACTTTTCATGCCCGCGTGAGCATCCTAGTGCACATGCACATCGGCTTACTGACTAATCCAGCAGAGGCGTGCGGCTGTGGCAGTAATCTGCCGTCAGTTTCAGGCACTGTTCTTTCATTCAGTTTCTTTCACAATATCAGGATTTCAGAATTGAGAATCATTATTTGTCTTGCCTCGGATTAAGGCAGGGCCGGAGTATCCGGTCCAATGCTTCTTCATTTTTGTTAGTATTTTATGACTTGCCTGGCATGCTGAAATCCGTTTACACTCTGTCCAAATAAAATGAGCATTGCGGGTTACGATTCACGAAAAAGACGTCGTTTAAGGGTTTCGTCTGTGAAGACCTGAACCGTTTCCCTTCATTTCGCTCAGATAATCCATTTTTGTACAAAGCCCCGATATAGGGATTAGCATGACATCGTGTATGAACACGCAGCGCAAAAGCGCTTCATTCAAGAAAAACGGGCAACTCAATAGCTTCGGACTGCGGCGCGCCGTGGAGATGATCGACAATGAAAACCTTCCCCGCTCAGCCCGCGTGATTTTGTCACAGGTCTGCCAAGTTGCAGCCAGCACGTCAGCTTACAAAATCACCATGTCTCGCAAGCGCATGGCTGAGCTGTGCGGCACACAGGAAGCCACCATTCGCCGCAACCTCAGGAAAGCGGTAGAGGCCAACATTCTCACTGAATGCCTCATTTTCGATAAGTCGGAAAAAGGACGCGGCCAGCTTCCCACAGAATACCAGTTCACTGCTCAGTTCTTGACGGCTGCTGCCATCCTGTGCAAAACCCTTGACACAGCGGCGAAAGAGGCCATCTCAAAGGCCCGCACCCTCTTTGCCAAATTTCTGCACAGCCTGCGGGCTTTTTTTTCCGGCCCGAATACCCCCCGATCAAAAATACCGGCCTTCCCCGATCAAAATGATCGACAAGAATTAGTATGTTTTGAAAATAAGAATTCAAAAAACTTACCAGCTACCGCTGAGAAAAATTTTGAGGGTAAAAACGTTAAAAGCCTGAAAGACGCACAACATGAACGCGCTGTGACAAAGTCGAGTGACTATGCACGGACGCAGGAAGCCGAACGGGCTGAACGTGCAGCCCGGAACAAACAATTCGACACTCAGCTGAGACGTCGGGCTTTCGCTACAGGTCAGGCAACCCGCCGCCAACCGGGCACCAGCCAGAAAGATGCTCCTGTCCATAATCCAGAGTACATGAAACGCATCGCTCGTGAGCACGACGAGCGTTGGGATGAATCAATTAAAAGTTTTAAACAAACACAAGCCAGCGGTTTCTCACCGAAAGCCCTTCTTGAAGAAGTACGTAAAAAAGCAGCACAAGCCAGAGCAAGTAAAACAGGGGCTGGCAGCGGGCAGACTACAGGAGTCCTGAAAAAGGTTGTGCATGACGTATCCGGGGTCATCAGTTCCGGTTTACTGCCATTTTTATAGTGTTCAGGACACACCAGGAAATACTTTGTCGACTGAATAACCAACTGCAACAACTGTACCGAAGCGCAGGCAGATAATTATAAGAATGCTGAGCCACGCCACATCCGGTACACGGTGGCGAGGGTCATGATCCTGAAGATAAAGCGAGGCGGGCAGGGTCTAGTACTGGTAATGTGACAAAAAACCTGAATGAGGCTTTAAGCCGGTCGAAAGGGAGGGAAAATCATCCCTGGAAATAAGGACCTTGCGCAATTGCCGTTGGCAGTAAACAGGGCCTGCCCCTTTTCTTAAGTGCCAAATGTGCGATGGCCCTGAGCACATAAAGTCGAGTTAAATTTCCCTCAGAGGTCGGGGATAGTGTCCGGTTATCATGGATCTTCTTGAGATAGTAATCATCATCGAATTATTGAAGGCGAATATATCGCATTCTGACCGGTGTGGTTATCATTCGGGATTTACGATATTTCCATAATTCTGTGTAAAAAAAAAACGCTGGTACTTAACTTTTAGTTACACCATACATAAACGTGCATTTACTTTGCTAAGCCGACCTGTTCCCTCTGCGCCCCTCTCCGGCAACACCCCGGCACCGGACCTGAAGCCCGGTTGCCCCCCCCTGATCAGCCGCCCCCGCCCGGCCGAAGGCGGGATGGAGTCGTTTTTTAAAAAATGAATGATGTAACTAGAAACTGGCGGCGCTGTAAGTCTTATAGCTTCAGTATCGGAGAACACGCCCGTAAGCGGCCCTGACGGTCCGCTAACGCGGAGATACGCCCCGACTGCGGCTACGCCTTGGCGAGACCACTCCGACGGCGCATAGAGGCTTTACATCGCTTTTAGCGGGTCTGGCTTAGCAGCTACCGTGTTAAGTTCCGAGCCTGTCGCTGAAAGTTTTGATGCACACCCCCCTAAGCGTCAGCAGCAAGCTGCTCCCGCTAAGGCCCCGGAAATCACGCTCTTCACGTCGCAAGCGCCGTGAAGCCCGCTCACCGGGGTTAAAAGGGATTACCTGACCTTATTTATTGCTGACAGTTGGTTTAGGCTTTGCAGGGAAGGATATGGGTATCAGAATATATACACCTGTAACCGGCTGCGCCGGGCGTACGGCGCCGTTTAGCATCAAAGTTACCCTCAGCGACATCTGGCGCCTCCATGCCGCTAAAGCGGCATTCAGGGGCTGACTATGCATTGCTCAGGGTTTTAGTGCGCTTCGAGGAGCGGTTAGTTGGCCTAACTGAATGTCCGCTTTGTGCCAGAAGCGGACATTTCTTAATTTGCACGACATCAATTGTTAAAGAGCGAGTCAAACCGTTATTACCCCCTAAGACGTCGGGTCTTTGTGAATATTTTCCGACAAGAATGTAAATAATCAGAAAATGTTGGGGAGTAATCCGTATCGCGTCAGGCAGAAACGTTGCATCAGACCATAATAAAATAGAGTTTCAGAAAAGGGTCAAATGATGAGAAGTTCAAGAACACTGCCTTTAGTATTGATGCTGGCAACATCGGGTACTTTTTTTAGTGCACCTCTTCTGGCTGTAGGGCCGGGCGGTCCACACGGTCAGGAACCTGTTCCTCAGGAGCAGAGGGGGGGGCCAGATATGCCACGACACTTCGCTTATAAGGGGCATGACTTTGAGCGGGGTAAACCTGTTCCCGAAGATTACAGGGGCGGTGATTACCGTGTAAGTGACTGGCATGATAAAGGCCTTCCACCTCCCCCAGAAGGTCAGCACTGGGCGTACGTTGACGGTAACTACGTGTTGATCGCCGCAACTACAGGCATCATTACGTCGATTATCCTGAACAGCGCACATCCGCGATAGAATTCAGCGGGTCATACCCAATGACCCGTTTACTACTACTCTCCTTTCCTGCATAAAAGTTAGGGTCTTGCAGACTTTATCAGTGAAACGTCTGCTGTTCGCTCATAGCGGACATTGGCCTGCGTATCAGTCCGCTCTGTGCCAGAAGCGGACGTATCCAACCTCTGCATGAACTAATCCGTGAAGAACCGTAATCACTGGAAGCCATGCAGACATGCCGGAGTCATCAGGTATGTTTAGGAGTTCATCTTCAATAGCTATAGTATTGCTTTTTACTGAACGTCGATTGATATGAAATCAAGCTTTAAATAAGCTATATTGAGAGGTAAAACTCGGCTTCATTACCTTTCTGGTAATCATCATCCCATGTGAGTTTAATGCGATACTTCGTTTTGCTCTCAAAACTTATTGATGCGATCATCTCCACTGCCTGTTGAGGGCGTAATAACTCATACGGAAATTTATCTTTTACTTCAGACATTATCAGGTATTCATTACCGTCGTTATCGGGAAAATGAATACCTATGTTTTTTGCCTCTACCTTACCTCTATTGTAGATTTTTAACCTGTATCTATTATTGGATGGATTAACTATTCTCGCACCAAGCTCTGCCTTCATTTCATTAATGGAAAACTTTGTTTCTTTTTCCAGGATAAGCTTACGCAACCTGTCTTGCTCATCTTTTATAACCCGCTGTTCTTTATCACTTTTCCTTGATTTAAATTCGGATGAAACGACAGTATAGATTGATACTGCAAGCGCACCAAAAGCGATAAGATCACTTGTCGACATTGTTATACTCTTATGTTTTCAATCACTTGAATGCTTTTTTAAATATATCGTTAAACTGTTTATGTATATCTCTCGATAACTCCTTTTTTATCTCATTAACATGAGCATCAATACTTGATCCATTTTCCTGAATTAAATCATCTTTCGTTAATTCTTTGCCGCAGTCCGTACATTTTACCATCTCAGAATCTTCAGCATGTTCCATCTCTGAGTTTCCGCAGACAGGACATAATAGAGCAATATTTCTTTTATATTTTTCAGGATTCAGCTTCATATTTTTCTCCGATAATAACCAGAGCAAAGATTACCAACTGTGAATCTCAGTAATACTCTTTTTTGCTCCGATTCACCATCAAAAACGTGCGCATACATTATAAATACACTAAAAACGCACTGTTCTGTTAAAAGAGAGTGTCCGGGCCACTGTGCCTGAAACCTGACGGAGCAGAAATGAGAACGCAAAAGCGATGCATGGGATATGTGGCGATCGTGGTCGACGACTACGATCGTGCGATTGAGTACTACACCGACAAGCTTGGCTTTACCTTGGTTGAGGACACGCCGCAGCCTGGCAAGCGCTGGGTTGTGGTGACGCCGAACCCGGAAAGCGACTGTAATCTTCTCTTGGCCCGCGCTTCAAACGAGCGGCAGGAAGGCTTTATCGGGAACCAGTGTGGCGGACGGGTATTCCTGTTCTTGCAGACCGACGACTTCTGGCGCGACTACAACGCCATGAAGGAAAAGGGCGTTCACTTCTGCCAGGAGCCGCGGCAGGAGGAGTACGGGAGGGTGGTGGTGTTTGAGGACATCTACGGCAACCGCTGGGATCTCTACCAGAACGCGCAGCCCTGAAAGCTCTGAGGCTGCGCAGGTCCGGTGCGTGGCCGAACTCTTATGTTAAATAGGAATGCCTGGCCGGTTGGCCGCGCTCAGTGCAGGGGGGGCGGCTGTGCACCTGCTCTGCTGCCGACATCCAGAACTGCCGCCTGGACGTCTCTGATAGCGCTGCGTATCGCTGCCTCCCGCCACGTTTCCTCTGCTGCGAGCAGGAAGGTCTGCAGCTTCACAAGCAGCCGGGCGTTAGTGATAGGTGCCCTCTCATTGAGCAGCTCAATGACGGCTTCGCCCATTACTGTGTCAGACAGCCTTTCGTCTTCGTTTCTGTACATGCGTGACCTGCTTGCTGTGAAAGCTCTGCCCGTACGGCAGGCGAAGCCTACAGGATACGTTAAAACTGTCGCTCCGGCAGGGAAGGAGCACAAAAGGTATTTATCAGATACATCTTTAAGATAAGCGCTTAGCCTACAGCCGCATGCTTAACAGCACTGTTATGTTAAATACGCCAGGGCGGCAGCGTCCGGCGCGGAAAGGCCGACTGCCGCCTCCGGCTTCGCTTGCACGGTGGACCATTTTTTACCAGGCTTAAGAGGTGACGGTTCATGCTGGTTCCGTTCACAGCAAATACTTTTTGATCACTCCCCTGATTCACCCCGCGCAAGATGGCGGGTTTTTTTTGTATCCGGGGAGGCGGTATTTGAATGAATGTTTACTTTGCAAAGCCGGTAAGCATACAGCCCTCACCAGGGGATTCTGCACGCTAAAAACTGATTTCTTAAGTCGCTATGGTGCCGTTTTTTTTGACGGAGTCACAATTTAGCGTCAAAAATCTGCCAGCAGAACTATCTTTACTAAGCTTTAGGGGATGAAACTTAACTCAAGCTGGAGGTGTTATGTCAGTACGCCGTGGTGGTGCCGGCAACTTTGCCGAAAATCCGGAGCGGGCGGCAGAAGCCGGACGGAAAGGCGGTCAGGCAAGCGGAGGAAATTTCAGGAACAGTCCTGAACGGGCCATTGAAGCAGGCAGAAAGGGCGGCCAGATCAGCAAAAGAGGCCCTTCTGGCCGCAAGGATGTCTGAAAGGCGTTGCTCCAAACCCGCCCCGGCGGGTTTTTTCATGCCCTGTCCAACAGAACTCTTATGTTAATCTTGGCAGGTACGAAGAAAAATGATGCCGGCTGCGCTTATGTGCCCGCAGACGAGGCCGATAAATATAATGTGCCTCACCACAGGGGGCATAAACTGATACTGCCGCTATCTGTGCTTCTGGCTCCCGCAGCGGGAGCCATTTTTCGCCGGAGGTAATCCCTTGCAGAATCTTGAAATTGTACCGCGTTTGCTGCCGGACATTCGTGCAGGCAGAAAGCTTCATACCATCCGGTGGCGGGAGCGTGAAATTGTGCCGGGCCCTGTGCTTTACGTGAACGTGCGGGATGCCTCTGACGCGGTCATGGTGTGGGTCACGCACGTCGAAAAAATGCCGCTTTCTGCGGTGGCAGGCAGGCCTGGAAAAACTGCAGACTGGCCCGATGCCGTACTGTTGAAAGGGATGCGAGAGCACTACCCGCGCATAGAGATGAACTCCGGGGTCGTGGTCATCCACCATTTGCCGCCGGAGGCGTAAGTTCGTGGCCGAACTCTCATGTTAAATTGAGGACGCTTGCGCAACGGTAATTTTCTTTCCAGGCTGACATGGTGCTGATCCCTGCTGGTTTCGGCACGGTGCAGTAGATTATGAACGTGATTTGTTGTTCAGCCCGCTACGAAAGATGGCGGGTTTTTTGCTGCCTTTTACCGGCAGCCAGCCGGACGTTTTGCCGGCTGGCTGAAAAAAATCCCGAAACCTGACCGGAGAGGTCGGGACGGTAAATGTGACAGTGAAATTCGCGTCAGGAAAGACCGCTGCTTACTGTATCACGCTTCTGTCTTGATAGCGTTTTTGCGAAAGACAGGCTTTAAAGCCCGGTGCATGAGTGGGATGTTATGGCTAATGTAATAGTAACTTGAGTTAATATGAGCGAAAGGTCCATTTTTCGCTCACAGCGGACTGTAAGCCAGCTGAATAGGTTAGCTTTATCGTAGCCATCAGCAAGAGCTCTGCGGTCGAACGCAACAGCTTTTTGCCCAACGCGGTGAGAATAACGGACTGATTATCCCGATGCATTAACTGCCCCCCTGCAACGGCTTCCAGACGCTGTCTCCAGTGCTATACGGATAACCACGTCGCCGAATATCATTACCAGCGCCTGATGGGAAAGATCGCCGGTCTTACTGGCGGCATCACTAATGGTCTGGTAGTCCACGCCGTCGGCGAACGCGGGGCAGGACGCGGCGCACAGCAGAGCTGCCGCCTGAATTTTTGTCAGTAGCTTCATGATTAACCTGTGAGTCAGAGGCTGACCGTTGGGAGGAAAAGCGTCGCCGGCGAAGCGGCTTAATTCAGGTCTGCTTCAGCGCCCGAGGGGCAGCGAGGCTGAGGTTCGCAACAGTACCTTTATGTTTTTTGTGACAGTCTCTACCGTATTGCAAAGTACGTAGCAGACCAGAATAAACGCGGGCAGGATATTGACCAGTACGATGATGGCAGCGACGAGTACGATGTTAATTAGGCAGATCCAACCCGCTGGCGACAAGTCGGGCGTCATGCCAGCATCCCAGAGGATAATGAGCTTTGGTTTTACCATATAAATCGTAAACGCAGCCACGCCCGCCTGGGCGACAGAGCTCAGGACAGTATTTATCATCAGAGAGTTCCATAATGCCGGCGCTGAGGGATGTCCCGGCAGGACAGCGTCCGTGCGTTAGTCTACGTACCGCCAGACATGAGCAGGCACACGATCAAACAGTTTGCCAGCGGCCAGCTCCGCCTTACGGTGATCCCAAGCCTGCGTCATGGCGTACTGTTCAGACACATCAACGGTATAGTAGAGGTGTTCATAAAGTTTATCCAGCGTCTCCACAGAGTGAAGGCGCCGAAATTTATAAATTAGTCAGTTCGGGTCATCAGAATTCCTTTCGTTAATGGCGTATTCCAGGCCTCGGCTACTGCAGAGGTACGGTGCGTTAGTGTTAAATAAGGGGTCAGTTTGGATATCGAAAATTATTGTACGTTAAGGTTGTTTTTTGTACACCTGAGCTGTGGTATGGGGACTAGGTTGACAGGCAGTGTTGAGCGAAAAACGGACGCTGGCGTTCTTTGTAAAAATCCGGTTTATGTCGTGTTGCATTAGTTTAGGAACGAAAAATATTGCGTCGGTAATTTCCCCTGCGCTTTTCTGAACATGCTAATAAACGCACTTACCGAATCATAACCCAGTATACCGGTAACGCTCTGTACAGACAGACCTTCAGTCAGATGGCTCAGGGCAATCATTAAATGCAGTTGCTGACGCCAGCGACAGCGACCAAAGCTCAGCCCTGTGGCATTTTTACCAGTCTGGCTAGAATCGTTCACTGGTTGCCAAGTGTGCAGCCTACTGTTTTAACGTCCTCCGGTCATCAGGATGGAGTTTTAGGGGGCTGACGCTCAGTGGAACGAAAACTCACGTTAAACGAACCGTTTCCAGTGCTTTCCGGAGCCTGTCAGATTTTCAGCACATCAATAACCACCCTGAGAGCTGGAGACACGTCGCGATGAGGGTAATACAGGTATAACCCTTCAAGAGAGATGCTGTAAGGCTGTAAAACCCTGATTAATTTTCCACTGGTAAGGTCGTCGGTGACCAACTCTTCAGGAACATAGGCCAGCCCCAGCCCCCGCCTGGCCGCTTCAGCTTCCATGTAGCTGTCAGAAAATACCCACTGTCCCTGTGGCCGGTGGGTGACTTTTTTGTTGTCCAGGTTAAGCTCCCACTGATAAAGCTACCGTCGGCAAACTGATACGCGATACAGGGGTGTGTCACCAGATCGTCCGGGATGTGCGGAAAACCATAGCGCCGAAAATGATCAGGTGTGCCAACCACCGCCATTTCCATGCCGGAGGTGATCCGCACGGCGACCATTCCCTCCCCGACATCCGGCCCGAGACGAATCCCGGCATCAAACCGCTTATCAATGATATCCACAAACCGGCTTTCTGTGATGAGCTCCAGACGGATATCCGGGTAGCGCTGCTGAAACACGGCAAGCCTGGGTAGCAGAACTTTATCAATGATGTGCTGGCTGACATTGATCCTAACGGTTCCGGAGGGGGTACTGCGGTAATGTTCCAGGGTGGACAGTCCCTGATTCAGAGAGTCAAATCCAGACAGGGTTGCCTGGTAGGGGTCCGTTTGGGAAACGGGAAATATTGTACGTTAAGGTGGTTTTTTGTACCTCTGAGCTGTGGTAGAGCTTGACCACTTTGACAGGCAGCTTTGAGCGAACAGCGGAAGTTGGCCACTGTTCTAACCACTGATTATGGCCTTACTAAACTTGGCAGTTTAAAAATTCAGTCATTTTGCGAATAAGCGACGTCTGACATTCTTTAAAAACTCACTGTACTTCATCCCGCTTGCAGAGATGACGAGTCGCTGGGCTATTAACAACCCGACTAACATGTATAGAAAGGCCATCAGCCAGGTGGAGAAATGCGTCTCCATATGGGTTGCTATATAGTGCAGCGTGTACAGCGAGATCGGCATCAGCACCACAACGGCGGTGACCAGTCCCGGGGAATAATAGCGCGTTGATGACATGCATATTGCCAGCAAATGCGCAACGGGTTCCAGCAGGCCAAGCAACATCGGTGCGATTGCCAGGAACAATACATGCGAGAAAAACAGCGGGACGAAAACGATAAACACCACATAGCAGGATGTGATGATTTGCCCGAAATGGATGTCGTCAGCTTTAAAATTCAGCTTCTCAGCAATCATTTCGGTAAAACCACCCGGGAACCGGCCTTCTTCCCACAAATGTAAGGTAATACCAAAGACAAATAACCCCAGCATTCGTTGCGTAACGGGCATGGCCTGCCAGTTTGCCAGCGTATAAATCAGAACGCAGGTCGCCACCAGACTGAATAACGCCAGATTATGCTTCATCAAAAATTGTTTCACCGTATCCTCTTTCATTTTCTAGCGCGGGTAGTTGCCCACGGCGCGGTTCACTGCGGCCCATGCAGTTTTCACATCCCGCTGACTCATTGCCAGCGACTGCCGCGCCTGGATGTAGCTTCGCTGGCTGTCGAGCACGTTGATAAAGCTGGTCAGCCCTCCGTCATAACGGGCCTGAATAAGAGATTGTGCCTCTCCTGCACTCTTCTCGCGCTGTTCCTGCTCAACCAGTTTTTGTTGCGCAGCAGCGTAACGGCTGAGTGCATCATCAATTTCCTGCCAGGCTTTCAGCACGGTTTTGTGGAAATCAACAGCAGCCTGCTGCTGATCGGTTTCACGTAATACCACCGTCGCCTTACGTCTCCCACGGTCAAACAAAGGCAGGTTCAGGCTCGGACCCACTGACCAGGTACGGCTCCCCCATTCGGCAAAGTTACTTTCACTGTAGGAGTCAAAACCAATCCGTGCCCCCAGCGTAATACTCGGGTAGAGCTCCGCCTGTGCGACACCAATCCTGGCGGTAGCGGCATGCAGGTGTGCTTCAGCGGCGCGGATATCCGGACGCGTCAGCGCCACTTCGGACGGGATACCCAGACTCAACGGTGGCAATGTTGCCTGATTAGTATCTGGTTTATAAACCAGCTGCTGTTGTAATGCGCCTGGGTGTTCGCCCAGCAGTAATAACAGCTGATTCATCGCGATGCCTTCCTGCTGTTGCAGATCGATGAGGTTTGCGCGGGTGGCCGACAGCTGACTCTGCTGGCGTTCAACGTCGGTGTAGTCCAGTTCTCCCCCTTCAGTACGGGCCCGGACCAGCGAAAGGCGCTCATTCATCGCCTGCACATCCTCTTTTGCCAGTACGATTTGCTGCTGGATACCCCGCAGAGCGTAGTAATTATTCACCACGTCACCGACAATGCTGAGCCTCGCAAGCTCCAGCATCGCCCCCTGAGCAGAGAGGTCGGCATCGGAGGCTTCAACAGCACGTCTGACATGCCCCCACAAGTCTATTTCCCATGAGAAATCCAGCCCGGCCTGATACCAGTTATACGGTTCGGACATTAAATCAATCAGTTCATCCGGCTGCGGCAACACTTCTTTCAGTGCGCGCGTGGATGGGCTGTTTTCGCTGAGCTGTTCGCGGGTGACTTTCCCGGTAGCATTAATGTCCGGAGTCTGCGATGAAGCCATAATGCGGTATTGCGCTCGTGCACCTGAAAAACGTAATGCGGCGGTTTTGATATCGGGACTGGCTGACAGAGCCCGGTTAACCAGATCGTCAAGAACCGGATCGTTGTAGCGTTTCCACCACTGGCTGTCCGCCATCACACCGGCACCTTTCACCGTGTGTAATGCTGCATCCCCGCTGCGCCAGGTTGTCCAGTCAGCAGGCGCATCCGGTTTTTGCTTCTGAAAATCGGGGCCTACCGTACAACCACTCAGTGCAGCGGCAACCATTAACGTCACCAGAACAGGTCCTTTATTGTTTGATATAGGGGAAAAGCGGTGTTTCATCGGAATACCTGTCTCAGTAAAGTCGATTGCGGAACAGCCATGCAGCAAGCGGTAAGGTGATCGCCGCCATAACCAGCATGGGAATAAAATTAAAGGCCACATCAGTAAAGCCAGCCCCTTCCAGATACACCCTTCTGACCAGGTCAATAGCAAACCGCAGCGGATTAGCATACGTCAGGGTATCGAGGATGGCAGGCATGGTCTGCACGGGAGTAAGCAGGCCGGACAACAGCATCAGCGGCATCATCAACAGGAAGGTGTAGAGCATCGCCTGCTGCATATTGATGGAGACAGCAGAGATAGACAGGCCAATACCCACCGCCGCGATGTTAAAGCTCAACAGGCCAAAATAAAGCAGCGTGACAGAACCGTTCATGGGTATCTGGAACCAGAACAGGATTATCAGCAGGATGATTGTTGACTGGACCAGGCCGACCATCACCGAAGGTAAAGCCTTGCCAATCAGGAGCTGCATTGGCGTGAAAGGCGTGACCAGCAGCTGGTCGAAAGTTCCCTGTTCCCGCTCCCGGGCTACCGACAGGGCGGACAGCATCAGCGTCTGCATCATGCTTAACGCGGCAATAAGGGTTGGCATTAGTCCCCAGCGGGATTCCAGGTTGGGGTTGTACCAGGCACGGGTTTCGACGGAAATCGCTGGCTTGCTGCCACTTCTGCGCTGATTAAAATCAGCCACCACGGCACTGATATAACTGGCCGCAGCACCGGCTGTGGAGGAATTACGGCCATCCAGGATCATCTGAAGGGGCGAGGTATCTCCACTATTGAGCTTGTCTTCAAAATTGGGGGGAAATGTCAAAACCAGCAACGCATCTCCGGCAAGCACGACATCCTGAATCTGTGACGCTGCCGTGAGCGTGGCCGTGCGGTTGAACACGCCCGTCCCGTCCAGATGTGTTAACAGTTCTGTCGAGGCCTGGCCCCGGCTCTGATCGAGCACGGCGTATGATACATGGTTCACATCGTAGGTCGCGGCATAGCCAAACAGCAGCGCCTGCATAAACGCAGGAGCGAACAATATTACCCGGTTAGCCGGTTCCTTCAGAATGGCGAGCACCTCTTTGCGGATCAAAAAGCTGATGTGGCGCAGCCAGGTGGTTAAAATGTTCATCAGCGTTTATCTCAGTCTTTTGCGCAGAGAAATGCGCGAAGCGTTTATCAGAACCAGCGCATAAAGCGATAAGATCCCGCACTCTTTGAAAAACATCTTCCAGTCATCACCGCCCAGAAAGAGCGTTTTGATAAGCGACATAAAGTGAGTGGCAGGTAGGATCTGGCTTATGACCTGAATGACGACCGGCAGATTGCGGGTATCAAAGACAAACCCTGACAGCATCATGGCGGGCATAAAACTGGCTATGAGCGCCACCTGGCTTGCCAGGAACTGCCCGGGTGCAAACCCTGAAATGGTGAGCCCAAGCCCCAGTGAAACAAGCAGATAAAGCAGGGACGAAACAATAATTGCCCACAGGGAACCGCGAATCGGCACGTCGAACAGATAATGTGAAGCCAGCAGGCAGACCACCAGGTCGATAGTGCCGAGCACCATATAGGGCGCGAGTTTCGCCAGCACCAGTTCAAGGGGCCGCACCGGCGTAACAAAAAGCGCTTCAAGCGTGCCACGCTCCCGCTCCCGGGCAATTAATAGCCCGGTGAGGAATGCGCCTATCAGCGTCAGGATCAGGACGACCAGGCCGGGAACAATGAACCAGGTACTGTTGCCGGATTCGTTAAACCACATGCGCTGTTCAACGGTGACGCTGCCCCCGGAAGGCTTATTCCCGCCCCGATCGGCAATCACGGCAGACTGCGTAGCCAGTGCCCCGGTAACGTAACCCTGGGCAGCGCTGGCGACACTGGTTGATGCGCCATTCACAAGGAGCTGGAGCTGTGCGTTACCCGCTGTCAGACGTTGCGCGAAGTCGGATGGAATACGCAATATCGCATCCGTTTCCCCCTTACGCAGCGCATCCTGTGCGGCATTAAAGCTGGTATATTCCTGAACCGATAAGTACCGACTGCCTTGTAATGCCGTGACAATCTGCCAGGACTGCGGGGTCCGCTGCTCCTGAACCACGCCGATCCTGGCATTGCTTAAATCAAACGAGAGTCCGTAACCAAACAGCAGGATCAGCACAACTGGCAGGAGCAACCCGACCGCAAGGTTACTTTTGTCCCGTAAAAGCTGACGCGTTTCTTTGCGTGTCAGGGAGATAAGACGGCTGCGGAAAGTGGAGTTTTTCATGCCTTCGCCTCCTTCTTGTGTTCCTTCGCCCGGGCATTTTCCACAATGGCAATAAACGCGGTGTTCATATCAGCAGCATGCTCCAGACCCGCTTTCTGCCGCACTTCTCGCGGCGTACCCAGTGCCAGCATTTTCCCCGCGTCCTGAATCGCTATACGGTCGCAGTACTCCGCCTCTTCCATAAAGTGGGTGGTCACGATGACCGTGATACCTTTGTTGGCCAGTTCGCCAATGGTGTACCAGAAAGCGCGGCGCGCCAGCGGATCAATACCGCTGGTCGGTTCATCCAGAAAGACAATTTCGGGTTCATGCAGTAGTGCTGCCGCCATCGATAAACGTTGCTTGAATCCGCCTGGCAGCTCCCCGCTGATAGCATCGGGATCCAGGCTGAATTGAGCAAGGGAGGTCTCTATTTGCTGCGCCAGATGTTTACCGGACAAACCATAGGCCCCGCCGAAAAACGTCAGATTTTCACGCACCGTCAGGTTGCCATATAAGGCAAATTTCTGAGAAACGTAACCGATACGGGCGCGGGCTTTTGCCCGTGCTGTACGCAGATTCATTCCGGCTACCTCAAGATGACCACTCGTTGCCGGTAGCAGTCCGCAGAGCATTCTGAAGGTTGTCGTCTTTCCGGCACCATTTGGTCCGAGCAGACCAAAGATTTCGCCACGTCTGACCTCGAAGGAGGTACTGGCAACGGCTGTAAAATCACCAAATTTACGCACAAGATCCCGAACAACGATAACGGGTTTGTCCTCAGCTTCTGCGCTTTGCTGAGTGGAAACCATATCGGCCTTTACCGGATCTGAGGGCGCCTGTTCATTCTGATGCTGCGCCTGATGAAGCAGAACCATAAAGCCATCTTCCAGTTCGGCATCACGGCGAGTGGCATGATGTTCCCGGGCAAGGGGCTCGTCACTGTCCGACTGGCAGATAAAACGTACGGCATCGCCTTTCGGGACGGCGTCGATAACATGTTTGCGATTCTCCAGCAATCGGGCCTGTAGGCTACGGGCTTTCATACCGTCTGGCGGTGTGGCCTGCCACGTCAGACCATCGGCTTTTTTACGCAGTTCGTCCGGCGTTCCCTGCGCCAGAATGCGTCCCTGATACATGACATAGACCTGAGCACAACGCTCAGCTTCATCCATGTAGGCCGTGCTGATTATCACGCTCAGCTGTTCATCCTGAACCAGCTGCTCGATGATTTTCCACAAATCGCGGCGCGACAAAGGATCAACCCCCACACTGGGTTCATCTAACAGCAATAATTCAGGCGAACGCACCAGGGTGCAGGCCAGGCCGAGTTTTTGTTTCATCCCTCCGGACAGCTTGCCAGCTGGTCGGTCTGTAAACCGGGTGAGATCGGTTATCGTCAGCAGACGCTCAAAACGTTCCTTTCGGGTCTGCTGGTCAACGCCATGTAAATCGGCGTACAGATCCAGGTTTTCCTGAACGCTCAAATCTTCATACAAACCAAAGCGCTGAGGCATGTAGCTGATGCGGTTCTGTACCGACTGAGGGTCGGCGCTGACGTCCGTCCCCAGCACGGTAAGGCTGCCGGAAGAGGGTGCATACAGACCGGCTATAAGACGCTGGAAAGTGGTTTTCCCTGCACCGTCAGGGCCGACGAGCGCGGTGAGCTCACCCGCCCGGATGTTCATGGTCAGGCTGTCCAGAGCACGAACTTCAGGTGCTTTTTTGGTCGCGCCGGGGAAAACTCTGACCAGATCCTGCGCAATGACGATGCCAGTTTCAGTGGCCATGTTATTTGCCACTGTCCGCAGAAGGCGTATTTATGGTGACGGTGGCTGGCTGCCCCATGCGCAGCACGTTATCAGGGTCTTTGACCACGATACGCACCTCGTAAACCAGATTGGTTCGCAGCTCTTCAGTCTGCACAGATTTTGGCGTGAACTCAGCCACTGAGGAGATATAACCAATCCTGCCAGTGACCGGTTTATCCGGGAAAGAGTCAGTGACGATATCCGCATTCATACCTGATTTGATGCGTCCCAGATCGCTTTCATTGACCCAGACACGTACCCATTTTGGTTCGCTCAGCGCCAGGGTATACACCGCTTTCTGGGCGCTGGTCATATCACCCGCTTCCTGCAAGCGTGCCCTTACCTCCGCATTAACCGGCGCACGTAATTCCGCCTGTGAAAGTCGGTATTGCAGTAATTCCAGATCGGCCTCAAGCGCTTTGACCTGTGCGACGGTGGCTTCCCGCTGCTCTTTGCGCACGCCTTTCACCATCAGGTCCAGGCTTGCCTGGCGTTCTTTCACGCTGGCCTGAGCAATACTCAGGTTATTTCTGGCCGTGTCCATTTCCTGCCTGCTGATACCTTTGCCACGGGTGTTTGAGGCAATACGCTGAATGCGGGAGAGATCCTCCCGGGCTTTGGTTTGTTGCGCCACGGCTGACGCCAGCTGCGCTTTTGCCTGGGCAATTTCTTCAGGACGTGCGCCGGACTGTTGCTCGCGCACCGTTTGCTTCTCAGCATCCAGACGCGCCTGAGCCTGTTTTTTCTGTATCTTCAGCGCCCGGGTATCGAGTGTGGCAACCACTTGTCCTGCCTCAACCTTATCGCCTTCCTCAGCCATTAATTCGGCTATCCGGCCGCTCTCCTCAAATGCCAGCGATACCTGACGGATATCCACGTTGCCGTGTAACGTCAGACGATTTTTATCATCATTATTTCGACTATGAAGCCAGGCCACAGCGGCCACCGCTATAAGCGCAATAATCACCACGCCTGCTATTATTTTTTTTTCATTGCGACTACTTCCCTCAGCTGACGTTCATGTCATGCGCTTAGTTTAAATTCAATTTAAACTTTAATTGTGAGATAATAAACCCAGTCGCCGAAAAAAATCTTACAACTGGATTTATCTATGAGCCGAGCACGTCGCAGTGATGGTGAGTTAACCCGGGAAAAAATTCTGGAAGCCGCAGGTGAACTGATTGCCGAACAGGGCCTTGCCCGAACGACGAACAAATCAATAGCCAGTGCCGCAGAGGTTGACCTGGCGGCTATCAACTATCACTTCGGGGGCAGAGACGGACTGTATCTGGCGGTTTTGTCACGGGCACACCGCCACTATCTGGATGGCGAAAAGCTGACGGCCCTGGCAAGAGGCGCACTTCCTCCGGAGGTAAAGCTCGGTCAGTTTCTGGAAATGTTCATCTCAAAACTGAATGAAGGAAATGGCTGGCACGGGCGGGTATTTGCGCGGGAATTGCTGGCACCTTCAGTTCAACTCACCGATTTTGTGAACAGCGAAGGAATGGGGAAAATACAGGCGGTGCGGAAAATTGTCAGTGAAGCTGCCGGTATCAGCGAAGACGATCCTGCATTACTTCCCTGCATGTTAAGTGTGGTCGCACCCTGCATGATGTTGATCGTGGCAGGTAACAGAATTCCCGGGCCGGTAAGAGAAATTGCGGCGATGCAGACTCAGGCACTGACCGACCACTTTAAGCGTTTTTCGCTGGCGGGACTGAAGGCAGTCAGAGACGTTAATCACAGCATTTGAAAGATAACAGACACAATTACGTAATCCTGTCCTTACTTTCATGCTTGTGCAGGGCCTGTATCCGGCATACCTGAGAACAACTGTAACCGGTAGCTTCCGCTGTTTCCTGAATGCTTAATTTTTTTACCGTACGATAATACAACACCTTCTGATGTCGTTCGAAGTCAGCCTGCTTACCACGGTATTTCCCCATCGTAAGTGCTCGCTCGATCCCCTGTTTCTGACGCTGACGGCGGCTTAGCCAGTCTTTATGTGACATAGCCGCCATCAGGTCTATCAACATGTTGTTGATAGCTGTAATAACAGCACGCGTTATCGGGTCTGTTTGCGAAGGGTCTTTGTCTGATAAAGCCTGCCAGGAAGTCGGGACGTCCAGACTGACAATCCGCAATTCGTGTTGCTCGATCTGCTTTTTAAGCGTCATCCAGTCGCTGTTGCTAAGACGGGTCAGGCGGTCTATCTGCTCGACCAGCAAAATATCATTGTGGTGACTGTCCATCAGTAAGCGCCCCAGTTCCGGGCGGTCAAGTTTTGTTCCGCTGATGTTCTCCCGGTAGTAACTAGCGATTTTATGTCCCCGCTCCTGAACGAATTGCTCCAGCATCTCTTTTGCCCGATCGGCGAACTGATCTTCCGCCGATGCCCTCAAATAAGCTCTGATGAACATTTTTTCACCATGTTATCGCATTTAGATTATTGCATTTATTCTATCGCATAAAGGTTATGTCATTCATCGTGTGGCGTCACGTTTTGGTTATGGCGTCAGGGTGTACCCTTATGCGATAA
>MIEI01000070.1 GCA_002095305.1 Pantoea brenneri | reverse complement strand
ATTCAGGTGGCCAAATTCAGTGTGCCACTACACAGTTACCTCTGTGCGTTCACAATGCGTCATGTGTATTGCGTCATAGCGTGCATGAAATGCGTTAATGGGAGGGCAGCACGTAGCGCAGCCTTGGGAGCAGCGTAGCGAAAACAACGTCAGTTGCTGGAGCGTAGGAATAGAGCACAGCGATATTCCGTCCTGTCATGGGAAGGAAAAGGGGCAAGAAGAAGGGGAGAGTGTACACAAAGGGGGATTGCACATGTGCAGAAAAGGCCATAAAGTAAAAGGGCTAACCTTTCGATTAACCCTTTGACCTATTAGAGTAATTTGGTCGGCACGAGAGGATTTGAACCTCCGACCCCGGACACCCCATGACCGTGCGCTACCAGGCTGCGCTACGTGCCGAACTCTGGACAATCAGTCTACTGGTTCTCGCCATGAATGCAAGACGCCAGCCAACTATTTGCCTCATTATTAATCAGTTAGCGATAAATCGCTTCTCTTCTGTCAGCACCTGTAACAGCAACGCCAGCTCCGGTTTATGATCTTTTAACGCCTTGCCCTGCGCATCATAGGCACGGTAGCTGCCGTTATTGTTCAACACCAGCGTCACCTGCGGCGTGGTAATCACCAGCTTGTTCTCTTCGCTGCTGGCAACCCAGTCGTGACGACGGCGTGCGGCAAACAGATCCTCACCCTGTGAATAGTTAACCGGGTTGGTGCGGACATGCAGCAGGCGCTGCATCAGCGTCGCCATCACATCCTGATGGTCAGAAAGACGATCCACCGTTTGCGCAGGGGTATCTGGCCAGTGAATCACCAGCGGCACCTGCAGGGTTTCGCGATTACTGGCGCTGTCAGGATTCCCTTCCAGCGCCAGTCCACGCTGGGCGGTAATCACCACCACGGTATTTTTCAGCAAATCACGCGCCTGCAGCGTGTTAAGCACCGCGCTAATCTGCTCATCAACCGCCGGTGCCTGACGCAGATAGCTGCGCTGACGTGCTTTCGCGTTGTCACCGGTGACGTTCGGGCCATTCAGCGCCACCCACGAGAACCACGGATTGCTGGCATCGTGCTGTCTGTCCAGCCAGTTCTGCCACTGGGTGACGGTGCTGGCATTCGGCTGACTGTTGCTGGCAGGCAACGAGTAGTCGGTCAGCAGCGCCTGGCGATAGAGTGGGGGATTAAACCCTTCTGACGAGAACAGGCCAAACTGATAGCCCTGGGTGCTGAGCGCACCAAGCAGGGCGGACGGCGTGCGGGACGCCAGTATTCCGTTCATGTAGCTGGAAGAGATACCGTAAAACAGGCCAAACAGCCCTTTTTCCGGCGTATCACCGGCGCTGTAGTGCTGGGTAAAGCGCACATTTTCACTGGCAAACTGATTCAGCTGCGGCAGTGCTTTTGCCAGCGTGGCATTGTTCAGGCCATCGATGGTCAGCACCAGCAGGTTATTGCGGGTCCCGGCGTCGCGGAAGGTAATCTCACTCAGCGGGTATTCAACCGACACCGCTTCCGGATCGCCTTGCTGCACCAGACGGCGCTGATACTCCTGCGCATCCAGTAAGCCGTGTCGCTCAAGGAAGCGACGGGCGGTCATCGGATAGGAGAGCGGCAGGTTAGCGCGCTGCATAGTAATCGGGCGATAGAAGTTGGCATCGGCCCAGATATACATCAGATGGCTGGCAAAGAAGGCGCTGATAAACAGCGCGGCAACCGGTTTACCAAATGAACGGCGATTGAGGCTGCGCAGCTTCTGCCAGCTCCAGGTGGCAAACAGCATCTGGACCAGGAAGATCAGTGGCACGCTGATAAACATCAGCTGCCAGTCACGTGCCATCTCGCTCTGGTCGGGGTTGATCACCAGCTCCCACACCACCGGATTGAGGTGCAGGTGGAAGCGGCTGAATACCGCACTGTCGACCATCACCAGCGTCAGCCCGGCGGTGGCGACCACCGCCGAGATCACCCGCAACAGCCGTTGCGACATCACCACAAAGGTTAGCGGGAAGATGATCAGCAGATAGGCGGCAAAAACGATAAAACTGAAGTGGCCAACCCAGCTGCTATAGGCGTAGATACGCCCCGCCAGCGAAGAAGGCCAGTCAGCGACCAACAGGTAGCGACTGCCTAAAATCAGCGCGAAAAGGATGTTAAACAGAGCAAACCAGTGCCCCCAACTGATCATCTGGGAGACTTTTTCGCGGTAGCGCTGCCGGTTGGTTACCATATTATGAGATCAAATCAGCAAATTAATGGGCGTTATCGTCACGTACCGACGCCTGCAAGGCATCAGCGAAAGATCGGGCCAGTGAACGACGTTGCGCAGGGGCGACATCGCTGTTTATCAGGTTGGTCACCATGTTTCCCAGTACCATCAGGGAGAGATCGGTCGGGGCTTTGTCCTTTTGCAGGATTTGGGCCATTTCCGCGAGGAGTTGTTCCACGCGTTCATCACTGTAACGGGAAGATTGTGGCATATCGTTATCTGAGCTCATTTCAAAAGGCGATATATTACCGGAACAGCGACCTTTTTTCCGCAATTTTATCGAAAGCGCACTGTTCGCTTTACGCATTGAGTTGAAAGCCGATGCCGGCGGTGTTTGAATACGCGCCTGTGCTAAAAGGAGAGTCTACCATGAGTCTGGATATCGACCAGATTGCCCTGCATCAGTTAATTAAACGCGATGAAAACCAGCTTGAACTGGTGCTACGTGATTCGCTGTTACCCGCCACCAATACGGTTAACGCCATGGTGGAGGAGCTGCACCGGGTTTACAGCGCGAAAAGCAAAGCCTATGGCCTGTTTACCCCAGAGAGTGAACTGGCGGACGCGCTGCGTAATTGTCGCCAGGGCAACGATGATTTTCTCGCTTTTAGCCGCGCGGCCACCGGTCGCCTGCGCGATGAGCTGGCAAAATATCCGTTTGCCGAAGGCGGTGTGGTGCTGTTTGTTCACTATCGCTATCTGGCCGTGGATTATCTGCTGATTGCGGTGCTCAACAGCCAGTCGAGCATGCGGGTTAACGAGCAGATGGACATCAGCAGTACCCATTATCTCGACATTAATCATGCCGATATTGTGGCGCGTATCGACCTGACCGAATGGGAAACTAACCCGGAATCAACCCGTTACCTGACCTTCCTGCGTGGCCGCGTCGGACGTAAAGTGGCTGACTTCTTTATGGATTTCCTCGGTGCTGAGGTGGGCTTAGACACCAAAGCGCAGAACCGCGGTCTGTTACAGGCGGTGGATGATTACTGCAGCGAGTCGAATCTCGATAAGCAGGAGCGTCAGAACTACCGTCAGCAGGTCTACAGCTACTGCAACGAGCAGTTGCAGGCGGGTGAAGAAATTGCGCTGGAAGATCTGTCGGGCGAGCTGCCGCCGCTGGGCGAAAAAACCTTCCAGGCATTTACCCAGGAACAGGGTTACGAGCTGGAAGAGAGCTTCCCGGCCGACCGCAGCACGCTGCGGCAGTTAACTAAATTTGCCGGCAGCGGCGGGGGACTGACGCTGAATTTTGATGCGATGCTGTTAGGTGAGCGCATTTTCTGGGATCCGGCAACAGACACCCTGACCATCAAAGGCACGCCGCCGAACCTGCGCGATCAGCTTCAGCGCCGGACCAGCAGCAAATAAAAAAGCCGGGCTGAGCCCGGCTTTACCTGCGCGCCACCGTTTTCACCTGGCCGCGCCAAAAGAAAAGGGCCGGTTTCGCAACCGGCCCTTCTGCTTTCAACGAAGCTCGCGATTAAGCGCGAACGAAGTCGATGTGAAACAGTTTTGGCTTGAACGGGTGACGCTGAACAGCCTGAACTTTCACTTTGGTTTCTTTACCGTCAACAGACAGGGTCAGCACTTCGTCGTAGAAACCTGGCTTAGCTTGCAGGTTCATTACGGAGTCGTGATCCAGGTCGATGGCAACAGCCGCTTCAGAACCACCGTAGATGATGGCCGGGAAACGGTTTGCTGTACGCAGGCGGCGGCTCGCACCCTTACCCTGCTCTTTACGTTCTACTGCATTGATAGTGAGCATTAATATATCTCTTTATTTAATTCCTGCTACAGGCGACCCAGTAACAGGCAGGTTATTCAATACCGCTGATGCACATGCAAAAGCGGGCGGCAGTATAGCCGTTATGCCAGGTGGTAGCAAACGATATACCCGCCAGCCGGGTTCGGTATCCGGTTAGCCGAACCCGATAGCACTCATTAGCGCAGCTCATTGGCGCGACGAAAGCGCCCCTGATAGTCAAACATCTTCTCGCGGATCTGCCAGAACTGGCCTTTGGCCCGCGCTACCACAAAATCGGGATGGCGCAGTAACGGCTGCAGCGCCAGCACGTCGGCCGCGGTTTGCCAGCCAAGCGGCACGCCCGGCGCACGCTGGTGTGGGCGCATAAACAGCTGTTCAAACGCCTTGCGCTGGGCTGGCGTCTGCAGGCGGAAACGTTCGCTGACGCTGGTGCCTTCCTCATCGTAATAGGTCGCTTTCAGCCATTCACCTTTGGCATCGCGGCCCTGTTCCAGCGTCATTCCGCCGCAGCGCAGCACCAGCGCATCTTTTAATTTCAGCGCGGCCTTCAGCATGTCGTCCGGATCGACCAGAATTTTGTCGCACTGGTGACAGCGCCGGGCGGCGATATCATTTTCTGCGCCGCAGTCGGGGCAGCTTTTGAAGCGGAAGCGGAAGTCGCACTGCTCGCGCTCACCGTCGTCATCTTCCAGCACGCCCTGACAGCGGCGGCCAAAATGCTCAATCACCATGCCGTCGGCGGTGGCTTTGCCCCAGAAGGTATTGGCAAAGCCGCAGGCGGGGCAGAACACCTGTACCGGCTGATTATCACTGGCACCTTTGGGCGCGCCCACTTCCGGGGTAAACAGGTCGTGCGGGTTACCGGCGTAATCAAGGATCAGGCAGTCGGTTTTGCCCGGCGACAGCCGCAGGCCGCGGCCCACAATCTGCTGATACAGGCTGACCGATTCGGTCGGGCGCAGAATGGCGATCAGATCAACGTGTGGCGCATCAAAACCGGTCGTCAACACCGCCACGTTAACCAGAAACTTCAGCTGCTGCGCCTTAAACGCCACAATCAGCGCATCGCGCTCTTTGGCCGGGGTCTCCGCTGATATCAGGGCGCTGTTGTCGGGTAACAGTTGCAGAATTTCACGTGCGTGCTCGACCGTAGAGGCAAATATCATCACGCCGTGTCGCTCTTCAGCGAACTCGACGATCTGACGGATGATATGCGGCGTAACGCGCTGCTGCTGTTTCAGTTCGCGGTTGAGATCGGCTTCACTGAACAGGCCGTTGGACTGTGCCGTCAGGCGGCTGAAATCATACTGCACCACCGGCATATCGAGCCGCTCCGGCGGCACCAGAAACTGATGTTTAATCATGTAGCGCAGCGGCAGCTCGTAAATACAGTCACGAAACAGCGCCTTTTCATCGCCGCGAACCATGCCGTGGTAGTGAAACTGGTAAATCCAGCCCTTACCGAGACGGAACGGGGTGGCGGTCAGGCCGAGCAACCGCAACTGCGGATTGTGCTGCCGCAGATGGTTAAAAATCTGCTGATACTGGCTCTCTTTGTCATCGCCAATGCGGTGGCACTCATCGACAATCACCAGCGAAAAGGCGCTGTCGAACTGGTCCAGGTTGCGGGCGACCGACTGCACGCTACCAAACACCACTTTGCGCTGACTCTCTTTTCGCTGCAGGCCGGCGGCAAAGATATCGGCTTCCAGCCCGTAGGCCTGATATTTACTGTGATTCTGCGCTACCAGTTCTTTCACGTGCGCCAGCACCAGCACCCGGCCGCGTGCCAGCCGGGCCAGCTCGGCAATCACCAGACTTTTTCCGGCACCGGTCGGCAGCACAATAACCGCAGGGTGGTGATGACGACGGAAATGCGCAACGGTGGCATTGACCGCGTCCTGTTGATAGGGGCGTAAGGTAAAAGACATGGCTATCACTTTTGGCAAACTGAGGGTAATTATGCCACGAAAGCGCGGTAAACGCGCTGTCAGGCGGGCGCGGATCACGCTATACTTCCCGTACATTTTCAACGGTTAACCAGGCCGTTTCAGGTTCCCTCCGCAGTAACAGGCAAAACGAATTCATGCGACTCGACAAATTCATCTCTCAGCAACTGGAAATCAGCCGTGCCATCGCCCATCGCGAGATCCGTGGCCAGCGTGTCACCGTCAACGGTGAAGTGGTGCGCGACACCGCCTTCAAACTGCTGCCCGACCACGAGGTCGAATATGACGGCAACGTACTGCAGATGCAGACCGGGCCACGCTACTTCATGCTGAATAAGCCGCAGGGTTACGTCTGTTCAACCGACGACCCCGATCATCCGACCATTATCTATTTTATCGAAGAGCCGATGGCATTCAAACTGCACGCCGCCGGTCGTCTCGACATTGATACCACCGGGCTGGTGCTGCTGACGGATGACGGCCAGTGGTCACACCGCATTACCTCGCCGCGCCATCACTGCGAAAAAACCTATCGGGTGACGCTGGAGTCGCCGGTCAGCGACGATACCGCCGCGCAGTTTACGGCCGGCGTGCAGCTGCACAATGAAAAAAGCCTGACTAAACCGGCGCAGCTGGAGGTGATTACCCCAACAGAGGTACTGCTGACCCTGAGCGAAGGGCGTTACCATCAGGTGAAACGGATGTTTGCTGCCGTCGGTAATCGGGTCGTGGGCCTGCATCGCGAGCGAATCGGTGATATTTCGCTGGATACAGATCTGGAACCGGGTGAATACCGGCCGTTGACCGCCGAAGAGATCGCCAGTATCGGCGTGCCGAAAGAGCTGCAGGCAAAATAACAGAGCAGGCTGACTGCAAGCGCGCAGCGGCCGATCGGTTTAATCAGCAAGGGCAGGAGAGGCTGTGCGCAAGGAAAAGAATTCGCCGGTAGGATTGGTGGTAATCCTCGGTCTGTTAGCGATGTTGATGCCACTGTCGATTGACATGTATCTGCCGGCGATGCCGCAAATTGCGCGTGAGTTTGGCGTTTCTGCCGGCAGCGTGCAGATGACGCTCAACCTCTACATCCTCGGGTTCGCCATCGGCCAGTTGATTTACGGCCCGCTGGCCGACAGCTACGGCCGCAAGCCGGTGATTGCCCTCGGCACGCTGATTTTTGCCGTTGCTGCCGCAGCGTGTGCGCTGTCGCAGACCATCGATCAGCTTATCGCCATGCGTTTTCTGCATGGATTATCGGCCGCCGCCGCCAGCGTGGTGATCAATGCCCTGATGCGTGACAGTTACTCGAAAGAGGATTTCTCGCGCATGATGTCGTTCGTGATGCTGATTACCACCATTGCGCCGCTGCTGGCTCCGATTATTGGCGGCTGGCTGCTGTTGATCTGGAACTGGCACGCCATTTTCTGGGCGCTGTCGGCGGCGGCGGTGGTCACCACCGTGCTGGTTACCACGCAGATTCGGGAAACCCTGAAACCCGAGCAGCGACAGCGTTTCCATCTGCGCACCACGCTGGGAAATTTCGTGATCCTGTTCCGGCACAAACGCGCCTTCAGCTACATGCTGTCGAGCGGATTTTCGTTTGCCGGGCTGTTTACCTTTCTCAACGCCGGCCCCTTTGTCTATATCGAGCTGAACCACGTTTCACCGCAAAACTTTGGCTATTACTTCGGCCTTAACGTGGTGTTTCTGTTCATCTTAACCCTGATTAACAGCCGGGCAGTGCGCCGTTTTGGCCCGGTGGCGATGTTCCGTCTGGGTCTGTTGATTCAGTTCTGCATGGGCATCTGGCTGCTGATCGTCAGCGCCTTTGATCTCGGCTTTTTGCCGCTGGTGATGGGAGTGGCGATGTTTATCGGCTGCGTGTCGATGGTCTCATCGAACGCGATGGCGGTAATCCTTGATGAGTTCCCGCATATGGCGGGTACCGCCTCCTCGCTGGCCGGCACGCTGCGCTTCGGCGTGGGTGCGTTTGTCGGCGCGCTGCTGTCGCTGGTCAGTTTTAACAGTGCCTGGCCGATGGTTGGCACTATTGCCCTGTGCGCCACGCTCTCTCTGCTGCTGTTCTTCTACGCTTCCCGTCCCCGTCACGCCACACATTAAGCGCGTTCAATCGATCAGGCCGTCCCGGTTATCCCGCACGGCCCGATCTGTTGCGCCACTTTGTTTCTATATTGTGAAAATATTTAGCTAATAAAGTAACCACATTGCGTCTAAAATGATTGTTAAGTGCTGCCGAACGCGGTACATATAGCCTGAATTGCGATACCACTCGCAAAAAATAAATTCAGCGATTCGCTTTAGTGGGAAATGAGAAGCCGGGCCTTGACGTCCGGACACTGATGCTGGCAAAGCGGGCGTCAGCCACTGAGGGGATGGCGAAGTAAAACTCCTGGGGACATTGATAATTATGCTGCAACTTTCGATTGTGCATCGCTTACCACAGCGCTTTCGCTGGACCAGCGATCATCACAGTGCCATCGAAGCGGATGACACCACGCTGGACGATCAGGATTTTATCGCGCTGCGGTTAATCAGCCACGACGGCATTCCGGCCTGGGAGATCCTGCAGCAGCTGAAAGAGGTGCTGGCTGACATCCAGGTCGACTGTAAAGTCGCCGAGTGCGAAGGGCAGCCTTGCCTGTTTATCCAGCGCCGCGACGAAAGTGCCACCAACTGCTGCCTGAAAAATCAGGGCGTGGCGATTGCCGAAACCTTTATCCCTCGCTAAGTTGCGCTGAGCGCAGCAGTTCGCGGGTGTATTCCGCCGCGGGCGAGGCAAACAGCGTTTCACACTCTCCCTGTTCCACCACTTCCCCCTGACGCAGCACGATAAGCTGGTGGCACAGGGCGCGCACCACCTCAAGATCGTGACTGATAAACAGATAGCTCAGCTGACGCTGCTGCTGTAACCGACGCAACAGCGTCAGGATCTGTTTCTGTACCGTGCGATCCAGCGACGAAGTCGGCTCATCCAGCACCAGCATCTCCGGTTCAAGGATCAGCGCCCGGGCGATGGCGATGCGTTGCCGCTGACCGCCGGAGAATTCAGCCGGATAACGATGACGGCTCTCCACATCCAGCCCAACCTCCTGCATCACCGCGATAACCCGCTGTTCCTGCTGTTGTGCCGTCAGCTCGGGCTGATGCACCGCCAGCCCTTCGGCGATAATCTGTTGCACCGTCATCCGCGGATTGAGCGAAGAGTTCGGATCCTGAAACACCACCTGAATGCGCCGACGCAGCGGCAGCAATTGCCGCCGTGACAGTTGATGCAGCGGCTGGTCGTCAAACCAGACCTCGCCGCCGGCCTCAATCAGCCGCAGCAGCGCCAGGCCGGTGGTGCTTTTACCTGAACCGGATTCGCCCACCAGCCCGAGACTTTCGCCGCGCCGCAGCGTAAAGCTCAGCGCAGAGAGCGCCCGTTTTTCACCCACCTGGCGGCGGAACAGGCCACGGCGCAACGGGAAGCTGACCCGAAGCTGATCGACCCGCAGGATCACCGGCGCATCGGCGGGCAGCGGCAATGGCCTGCCTTCCGGCTCTGCCGCCAGCAGCTGTTGGGTGTAGGGATGCTGCGGCTGACTGAGCAGCGTCCGACAGCGATTCTGCTCAACCACCTTTCCCTGACGCATCACGCTGACGCTATCCGCCAGCTGACGCACAATATTCAGGTTATGAGTGATAAACAGCATCCCCATATTGAATTCGCGTTGCAGCTCGCGCAGCAGGGTCAGAATCTGTGCCTGCACCGTCACATCCAGCGCGGTGGTCGGCTCATCAGCTATCAGCAGCGCTGGCCGGGTTAACAGCGCCATAGCGATCATCACCCGCTGACGTTCGCCGCCCGACAGCTGATGCGGAAAATCGTGCAGCCGGGCGGCGGGCTGGCGGATCCCGACCCGATCCAGCACGCTGAGAATTTCGCCGCGCGCTGCCGCAGGCCGCATACCGCGATGCAGCGACAGCACTTCGTACAGCTGCTTCTCCACGGTATGCAGCGGGTTCAGCGACACCATCGGCTCCTGAAAGATCATCGCGATCTGATTGCCGCGAATGCCGCGCAGCCGCTGCTCACTGGCGCGCAACAGATCCTCACCGTTGAACAGGATCTCCCCACCTGGCCAGGCGACCGTCGAGGGAGGCAGCAGCCGCATCACTGACAGGGCGGTGACACTTTTGCCGGAACCCGATTCGCCCACCAGCGCCAGCGTTTCACCGGCCTCAACGCGTAATGAAACCTCATCCACCACCCGATGCAGCTGCTCGCCCTGACGAAAGGCGACCGAAAGATGGTTGATAGCAAGCAGTGGCGCAGCCATTCAGACTCCTTTGCCCGGATCGAAGGCGTCACGTACCGCTTCGCCGATAAAAATCAGCAGCGATAACAGGATCGCCAGTGAGAAAAAGCCCGCCAGGCCGAGCCACGGCGCCTGCAGATTATTTTTACCCTGCAGCAGCAGTTCCCCCAGCGACGGCGAACCGAGCGGCAAGCCGAAGCCGAGGAAATCGAGCGAGGTCAGCGTGGTAATCGATCCACACAAAATAAACGGCAGAAAGGTCAGGGTGGCCACCATCGCATTCGGCAGCATGTGGCGCAGCATAATCCGGCTGTCACTGACGCCCAGCGCCTGTGCCGCACGGATATAGTCGAAGTTGCGGGTGCGCAGGAACTCGGCCCGCACCACGCTGACCAGGCTCATCCAGCCAAAGGTCACCGTCACCAGCAGCAGCCACCAGAAACCAGGCTGAATCACGCTGGAGAGCAAAATCAGCAGAAACAGCGACGGCATGCCGGACCAGACTTCAATCAGCCGTTGTCCAATCAGATCAACCCTGCCGCCGAAATAGCCCTGCACCGCGCCGACCACCATGCCGATCACGCTGGAAAACAGCGTCAGCAGCAGGCCAAATAGCAGTGAAATACGCGTGCCGTACAGCAGGCGCGCCATCACATCACCGCCGGTTGCGTCGGTGCCCAGCCAGTTCTGCGCCGAAGGCGGGGAAGGGAAGGGCACCTGGGTAGCAAAATTGATGGTGCTGTCACTGAAGCGGATCGGCGCCCAGATCGCCCAGCCTTGCTGATCTATCCGCTGCCGCAACCAGGGGTCCTGATAATCGGCGGCGGTTGCCAGCACGCCGCCGTAATCGGTCTCGCTGTAGTTAAACAGCACCGGCAAATACCAGCGCTGCTGATAATGCACCAGCAGCGGCTTGTCGTTGGCGATCAGCTCGGCAGCCAGCGACAGCAGGAAAATAAACAGGAAGATCCACAGCGACCAGTAACCGCGTCGGTTATGGCGAAAGCGCTGCCAGCGCTGCTGATTCAGGGGAGATAAGCGCATCAGCGGCCCTCGAAATCAATACGGGGATCGACCAGCGTATAGGTTAAGTCGCTGAGAACATTCATCAACAGGCCGATCAGGGTGAAAATATAGAGCGTACCAAACATCACCGGGTAGTCGCGCTGCAGGGTCGCGTCATAGCCGAGCAATCCGAGGCCGTTAAGTGAAAATATCACTTCGATCAGCACTGAACTGGTGAAGAACATGCTGATAAAGGTGGCGGGGAAGCTGGCAATCACCAGCAGCATCGCGTTGCGGAACACGTGATGATACAGAATGCGGCGCTCCGGCACCCCTTTGGCGCGGGCGGTGACCACGTACAGTTTACGGATCTCATCCAGAAAGGCGTTTTTTGTCAGCATGGTCAGGGTAGCAAAGCCGCCAATCACCGTTGCCAGCACCGGCAGTGCGATGTGCCAGAAATAGTCGAGCACCTGGCCGTACCAGGGCAGGCTGTCATGCTGCGGTGAGGTGAGGCCGCGCAGCGGGAACCAGTCGAGATAGCTGCCGCCGGCAAACAGCACGATTAACATGATGCCGAACAGAAAGGCCGGAATCGAGTAGCCAATAATGATGAAGGTGCTGCTCCAGATATCAAAAGCGCTGCCGTTGCGTACCGCTTTACGGATGCCGAGCGGGATCGACACCAGATAGATAATCAGCGTGCTCCACAGACCCAGACTGATCGACACCGGTAAACTCTCTTTAACCAGCTGAAGCACCGAGGCGCTGCGGAACAGGCTGTCGCCAAAATCAAAGCGGGCATAGTCCCACAGCATTTCGCCATAGCGTTGCCAGATCGGCTTATCAAAACCGTAGCGCTGCTTAATCTCCGCAATCACTTCGGGATCCAGCCCGCGCGCGCCGCGATACTGATTATCCGCCGGGTTAAGTGCATTCAGGCTGGCGCGGGACGCCGCGCTGTCGGCACCGCCGCCCGCCAGACCCGTGGTCTGACCGAACTGGATATTGGCCAGCGCCTGATCGACCGGACCGCCCGGTGCAATCTGTACGATAAAAAAGTTAAGGGTGATGATCGCCCACAGAGTGGGAATAATCAGCAACAGCCTGCGCAGAAAGTAAGTTGCCAACGGTCCACTCCTTAGCGTTTGCTGGCCGGCAGCCGGGCAGCTTTGTTCACGTCATACCACCAGTTTTCCAGCCCGAGGCTGTAAGCCGGTTTGCCGGCCGGATGGGAAAACTTATCCCAGTACGCCAGCCGTTGCTCTGCGTTGTACCACATCGGAATCATATAGGCATTCCACAGCAGAATGCGATCCAGTACCTGTGCCAGCGGCCGAAGGGCAGGGAGATCGCCCTGATGTGCCACAATCTGTTTGACGAAATGGTCGACCAGCGGATCTTTAACCCGCGCGGTATTCCACGACGAGGCGATGTAGTCCGACTGCCAGTAAATCTGCAGGCTGGAGGAAGGGATCGGCATAGCAGAATAGGCGGTGGCGATCATGTCATAGTCGCCCTCACGCAGCCGCCGCAGATACTGTGAACTGTCCACCTGGCGCAGAGTCAGGGTGATACCGAGCCGCGCCAGATTGTGCTGCAGCGGAAGCGCCCATTCCGTACTGGTACCGCTGCGTAACAGCAGTTCGACGCTAAACGGCTGACCGGTTTTCTGGTTCACCAATCGGCGATGGTTAATCTGCCAGCCCGCCTGTTTCAGCAAGGCAAACGCCTGAAGCAGACGGGCGCGATCGTAACCGCTGCCGTCGGTAACGGGCGGGTGATAAGGCTGGGTGAACAGTTCAGGCGGCAACTGCGCCCGCCACGGAGCCAGCAATGCCTGCTGCTGCGCATCGGGCAAACCGCTGGCGGCAAACCCGGTATTCTGGAAATAGCTGCTGGCGCGCTGATAAGCACCATAGAACAGCGCCTTGTTCATCCACTCAAAATCAAACGCCAGCGTCAGCGCCTGTCGGACCCGGCGATCGTGAAACAGCGGTTTTTGATTGTTAAACGCCAGCCAGCGGGTATCAATCGCGGCCTGATTGGGCAACGTCTCTTTCACTATGCTGCGATCGTCGAAATGGCGGCCGCGATACTGGGTGGCCCATTTTTTGGCGGAGGTTTCCTCCCGTAAATCGAACGCGCCCGCTTTAAAAGCCTCAAACGCCACGTTGTCATCCAGATAATAGTCGTAGCGGATACGATCAAAATTAAACCGTCCGCGGTTAACCGGCAGATCGGCTGCCCAGTAATCTTTTACCCGGCTGTATTCAATGAACTGGCCGAGCTTCCATTTAGTGATGCGATAAGGGCCGCTCGACAGCGGCGGCGAACTCAGGGGTTCGTTGAACTTCTTATCGTGCCAGAATTTTTCAGCCAGCACCGGCAGCGTCAGTAATCCCAGCATCCGATCTTTGTCCGGCTGCTGCGCATCAATTCGCACCGTCAGCCGATCCAGCGCTTTTACGGTCACGCCGCGATAGGCGACGCGAAACTGCGGCACCCCTTCAGTCATAAATTTGCCAAAGGAAAAGGCCACGTCCTGAGCGGTGATTGGGCTGCCATCCTGGAAGCGGGCCTGCGGTTTAAGGCGGACTTCGATCCAGCTAAAGTCGCTGGCGTAGCGGGCAGAGTGGGCAATCAGCGGATAGTAGCTGCCGGGCTCATCATCCGAGCTGGTATAGAGCCCGTCATACAAGGCTTCAGTGTAGATGCCCGGATTACCGCGAGAGGCATAGCGGTTAAAGTTGTCGTAGGTACCGACCACCGCCATGGTGATGCTGCCGCCTTTGGGTGCCTGCGGATCGGCATAATCATAATGGCTGAAGTCCGGCGGATATTTCGCTTCGCCGGCCTGCGTAAAGGCAAAGCTCTGTTGAATGCTGGCGGCCAGCAGCGGGCCGCTCAGGACGCCGCACAGCAATAATAATCCAGCACGAAGCAGCACCACGTTTACGCTCTCCTGTGATTTTTTCGATTCCGCGCGTCAGGCATTGTGACGCTGAAAATAGTCTATCAGCGTTTCAGGACGCAGCGGACGGCTAAAAATGTAACCCTGCAGATGCGTCACGCCACGATTGATCAGCCAGGCGGCCTGCTCTCCGGTTTCGACGCCTTCCGCCACGCTTTTCAGATTGAGCTTTTTCGCCAGCTGCAACACCGTATCCAGCACCGGTGAGGTCAGGGTATCGGTCCCGATGCTCTGCACAAAACCGCGATCGATTTTAAGGTAATCAAACGCGTAGCGCTCCAGATAGATCAGCGCGCTGTGTCCGGTGCCGAAATCATCAATCGCAATATTAATCTGCTGCTGATGCAGCCAGTCAAACAGTTCGCCGACATTCTCATCGCGCACCATCGCACGCTCGGTGATTTCAAATACGTAAGTGAAGTGGGCCGCCGGCATGGTGTCGAGCCAGCGCAGCACGTCCTGACGAAAACAGCTATCCGCCAGGTGCAGCGGAGAAATATTCAGGCTGAGGCTGGCATGGCGGGGAATGGTGTGACAGAGCAGGTGGGCATCACGCGCCACCAGCTGGAACAGATGGCGGGTCAGCGGAATAATCAGGTTTTGCGCTTCGGCGTAGCTGATAAATACATCCGGCGGGATCGGCCCCTCGGTCGGGTGAGTCCAGCGCAGTAGCGCTTCCATGCCGTAGGGCTGACCATCATGTGAGGTCACCAGCGGCTGATACTCAATATGAAACTCGCCACGCTTCATCCCCTGTATCAGATCTTTTCCGGGGCGCTGATAGGCTGACAGCAGCAGCCAGCAGCCGCCGGTCACCAGCAGGGAGAGCAGCAGGCTGCTTAACAGAATATTTTGATAATCGCTGAGCGACAGGGTCGAGCCATATAACACAAACTGCAGCGGGTAACCGGCCAGGGACTGCTTCAGTAATGGCGGTGGCAGCCCGTGGTTTTCCACCACGCCGGGCTGCCAGCTGGTTAACGCCGTGCGCTGCGCCACCAGCGCCATGCCGGTAATCTCCGGCTGGCGCGACGCCAGCAACAGATAGGGATTCAGTGTGATATTGAGGGTGGCGAACACCCCGGACTGAACGCTGCCGGGATTCCTGATCCACAGCGCCAGCGCCGGTTTATTGGGCTGCAGCGGCGTGCCGCGCATCAGTTGCAGATCGATGTCGCGCGTCGTATCACTCTGCGGCGCAATAACGCTGAGCGGCAGGCTAAAGCTGCCGGTGGCAGAGGAGCAAAACGCGTTACCGTCATTAATCAGCAGAATGGCGCGCAGATTACCGGCAAAAGCGGCGCGTGAGGTCAGTTCACGGTTGATGGTCTGGCAGGGAGTTTGCGTAAACGGAAGCAGAGGGCTGAGCGTGCTGTTAATCAGAGAAGAGAGCGTTTGCTGCAGGGCCGTTCGACTATTCTCTACTAATTGCTGGTGCTGTCGATCGCGCTTATGCCAGAGATGGTTAAACGACAGCGCTGTAAAGAGTAAAAAGAACAGGCAGCCGACCATCGCGCTACTCCATGCGATTCGACGAGGATAGGTTGCATGGCGCATCAGCGCCCCCGACAGTGGCATGAGGTGCTTCCTCTGATAAAATTATTATTATGTTATTGCGCACGACTGCTTCGGTGTAAGCGACCGAGAATATAACGAGAAGGCGGGGAATGTCTCGTTATTCTTCTGAAAGGCAATGGTTTTTAAGCCATCAGTCTGAGGCGGGCAATGGCAACAGACGAAAAAAAACGCTGCGTAAGCAGCGTTTCATATTCTCTGGCTGAGAAGGAGATCAAAGGCGGTAATCAGGTCGGGTTACGACTTAATACGCGTCGCCCTTCACGATAACGCTTTTTCCAGTAATCGTCGTTCAGGTTGGAGATCATCACACCACTGCTGGTGGAAGCGTGAACGAAGTTATCATTACCGAGATAGATGCCAACATGACGGCCAGTGGAGCCGGCGCGGAACAGTACCAGATCGCCAGGACGCAGTTTAGTGCGTGAAATCTCTTTACCGGTGCCCTGCTGCTCTGAGGTAGAACGCGGCAGTTCTAAGCCAAATTGATCGCGGAAGGTGCGTTGTACAAAGGCGGAACAATCGATACCGCGTTTGGTATCGCCACCCAGGCGATAGCGCACGCCTTTCCAGACAGCGTATTGATCCATGATGCGTGACTTAACGTCAACATTACGCACCATTTCTTCAAACTCATCCTGAGACGCCTGAAGTAAAAAACCATTGTGGTTGTTAACTTCATGATTCTCGTTATTCGCGTTTTGACCGTTATGGGTACTGCTACAAGCTGAGAGGAGAGTTGCCAGTGCCACTGCAGGCACGATTCGCCAGATATATCTCAGTATTGGTTGAGACTTGACCATTATTCGGGTTTTCCTTCGATGTCCTTACGACAAGATTGTCGCCAGCCAGATGACAAAACAGGGAGATTAATAAGCGAAACAGACTAAGACAATTCCTTAATTACTAAAATGTGTTAATGGACACATTTTTACTGTAAAAAAAAGCGAATTTGCTGCTGCTGTTACCCCACAGCGACTGAGGTTAACCGATTACAGACGCCGTGGCGAGTGCTTTCCGTTAAATTCTTATAGGTTTTTCTGATGTGAAATCAAACCTTAACACACTGACTACTTTAGCAACAATTGTGGGGAAATGATGGTGAGAGCAGGGGGTGAAAAGGGCGCTAATTCCGCCTATAGCCTGCTGTTTGGGAATTTTCTTTATGGACAATCAGAAGTGGCGGTTATTTAACCAATCAAGCCGGTCATAACCTTTTCTTTTAATGAATTTAATTAGCATGCTAATAATGTACTGGCTTTTTTTATAAGCGCGGGCGGTTAAGAATAACGCCATTATTACGCCCGCGCTTATCATTCAGCTTAGCGGCTTATATTTGCCCGGTAATTTGCGATAAAACCAATTTACCAGCGCATCACTGGCCGGGGTTAATAACCACCAGCTTAATCCGACTAATACTACCGACAGTGAACCCACGGCAATATCGGTGAACCAGTGCGCGCCAGCCATAACGCGAGGCAGCGAGAAAATAACCACAATCGCCGCCGCAATTAAAAAACGACCGAAGCCAAAATAACGCCAGATAAAGCAGGCGAAGATCATCAGCATCATGCCGTGGTCGCCAGGGAAACTGTCTTTCGATGCATCCTTAGCCGGAATACCGGTCAGCTCACTGACCCGATGTACGTTTTCGAAGAACAGCGTCGGGCTGGAGTGTTTCACCGGCAGCAGGTGACCGAGCTGGTTAAGGACCACCGCGGTTAATAGCATGGTGATGCCGATAGCCAGCATACGACGCCGCGCCTGCGGGGTTTCACCGCGCCAGATCGACAGATAGAGCAGGCCCATCGCCAGCAGCGACACGGCATCAAAGCCACGATAGTTGGTGATCGCCACCAGCAGCGCAAAGCCGGAGTGAATGATCATCTGACTATTAAAGCCAAAGAAAATCGCTTTATCGATACCGAACCAGAAACCATGTTCAGGCGGCAGATACCACGACAGGAATAGCACCACACCCAATGCATTAAGCAGCAGGATGGTAATAAGGCGAGTTACGCGCATAGTTAAACTCATGATTAAAAAAATAACCGCCGACAATACCCTTGTCAGCGTAAACGGCACTTCAACAACGCCGATTGTAGTCTATTCCAGTCAGCCTGCTGCGAATCAATGATCTCAATACGGCTGTCGGCGGGCGGCTGCGATCGCGTTTCAATTTGCAGATCGTCGCCCTGACGATTAATCGTCAGCGATCCTGCCTCAATATGCATTACCCCTTTAATTCGATCGCCCGGCGCCTGGCGCACCCATTCCAACAGCGCCGCCCGGTCAAACTGCGTTTCGGCGTCGAACAGCCAGCCACAGGCGCTGTAGTCCTGTCCCTGATTCAGCGCCCGACGCCAGCGTGCCGGATGATCAAGCCGCATGACCGCTACGCCACTGGTCGGTACGGCGGCTGGGTGATGATGCTGTGGCACCGGCAGCTCACGCGGCTGACCGCGCGGCGTATCGAGCAGCGCCAGCGGAATCTGACCAAATTCGGTGGCGATAAAAGGACGCTGATCCAGCGCATCACGCTGCCAGTCCGCCAGGCGCTGATGATCTTCCGGCTGCCAGCGATCCTGCTTGTTGCCGATAATAATGTCAGCCGCCGCCAGCTGATCGCGGAAATTTTCATTGGCGACGACCCGCGGATCGGCAAGCTGGCGCGCATCCAGCAGGGTGAGGGTGGCGTTGAGTTGTAGCCAGGCGTAGTAGGTCGGCGAACTTAACAGCTGCAGCAACTGGCGCGGATGGCCCAGCCCGGTCGGCTCAATCAGCAGCCGATCGGGCTTGTTCTGCAACAGCCGGTTCAGCCCGATCTGCATCGGCAGGCCATTGACGCAGCACATGCAGCCGCCGGGGATCTCTTTCAGGATGGCACCGCGATCGGCCAGCAGCGCGCCATCGACCCCAATCTCACCAAATTCATTCACCAGCACCGCCCACTGTTCGTTAGCGGGCTTTGCGGCCAGCAGATGGCATAACAGCGTAGTTTTGCCGCTGCCCAGAAATCCGGTTATCAGATTTACCCGCGTCATCAATCAGGCTCCTGTCAGTATTTGCCGTGGAAGATGTTACTTTATAACAGTCAGCGCCACGGCAACGTTCAGGAAGTGCGGTTAGTCGGCACGGCCCATATAACGGCGTTCAGCGACATGAATGCGGATGCGGTCGCCGTTACTGAGGTACTCAGGTACCTGAACCACCAGGCCGGTACTCATGCCAGCCGGTTTGGTACGGGCGCTGGCCGAGGCACCTTTGATGCCAGGCGACGTATCGACAATTTCCATGTCGACGGTCTGTGGCAGCTCCAGCGCCAGCACCTGTCCTTCCATCGTCAGCACCTGAATGCCCGGAATGCCGCCTTCAGGAATGAACAGCAGTTCCTCTTCGATCTGCTCTTTTTTGAAGCTGTAAGGGGTGTAATCTTCGTCATCCATAAAGACATACTCGTCACCGTCTATATAAGAAAAGGTGACGCTGCGGCGGCTGAGCGAAATCGCATCAATAATCTCATCGCCCTTGAAGCGTTCTTCGACCTTCATACCGGTGCGTACATCGGTGAAGCGCATCTTATACAGGGTGGCGGCACCGCGTGCGCTTGGGCTCTGGACATCAATATCTTTAACCAGCAGCAGTTTTCCGTTGTGGGTAACGGCCATTCCTTTTTTGATTTCATTCGCTTTTGGCATTGCTGTTCTCGCTATCTCTGAAGTGAAGTGCGCGCCACGTTACTCGCGCCGGTGAAAACTGGCAATATGGCGAGAATGAAATTTTAGCCCGGGCGGCGGCAGACGTGGTAATTGTGGCGGCGGACTGCTATTGTCGCCGCGACTTTCTCTGCTGGAGCGCAGCATGCAATGCCGTAGCCACTGCGGTGCCTGTTGTACGGCGCCCTCCATCTCTTCGCCGATTCCCGGCATGCCCAACGGCAAACCCGCCAACACGCCCTGCGTTCAGCTCGACGACGCCTTACGCTGCAAACTGTTTGGCTCTGACCTGCGTCCCGCGGTCTGTGCCGGCCTGCAGCCGTCGCACAGCATGTGCGGCGATTCGCGCCAGCAGGCGATGATCTATCTGTTGCAGCTGGAAGCGGACACCGCGCCCTGACGCGCTGACGTTGCTGAAATGCTGACTAAGTTTATCCCAGGCTTACAGCAACCGCGTCAGCTGGCAGGCAGCAAAATCTTAAAACGTCGATGAAATGTGCGTAACATCAAAAATCTGCTACGCCGTTTGCGCATTTTCTTGCCTGCTGAAAGGTGCTGTACCACAATCCTTGAAACGTTTCAGCGGTGACCACGCCACCTGTTTTGCGACAGATGGCGTAATAATTTCCCCACTGGCTGAAACGATTCAATCTCAGCAAGCGAGGAGAATTATGTTCCAGCTCGAATTGCAGGCCATCCATACCGGAGCCAGCGCCCAGAACAAAGAAGAGGCCATTCGCCAGGTTGCCGCAGCGCTGACCGCTGCCGGTAATGTGTCCGAGGCTACGTCAACGGTATGCTGGCGCGTGAGCAGCAAACCTCCACCTTTCTTGGCAACGGCATCGCGATTCCGCACGGCACCACCGATACCCGCGATCTGGTGCTGAAAACCGGCGTCCAGGTGTTCCAGTTTCCACAGGGCATCAGCTGGGGTGACGATCAGACTGCCTATGTGGCGATCGGGATTGCCGCCAAATCGGATGAGCATCTGGCGCTGCTGCGTCAGTTAACCCACGTTCTGAGCGATGACAGCATCGCTGAACAGCTTAAAACCGCCTCTGCTGAAGATCTCCGTGCGTTGCTGATGGGCGAGAAACAGGCCGCCGAATTCAGCTTCGACACCTCATTAATTACCCTGAATGTCGCCGCCAGCGACCTGATCACCTTACAGGCGATGAACGCCGGTCGGCTGCAGTCGGCGGGCGTGGTTGATGCCAGCTACGTCGCTGACGTGGTCTCTAACGCGCCGCTGAGTCTCGGGCAGGGGATCTGGCTGAGCGACAGCAGCCTCGGCAACCTGCGCAGCGGCGTCGCCGTTAGCCGGGCGGCCCATCCGTTTGACCATCAGGGCGAATCCGCTGCGCTGTTAATCAGCGTCGCCGCCGTCGATGAACGTCCGCTGGAGGTGCTGGGTTACCTCAGCGCCCTGTTGCAGCAAGGCAAAGCAGACCGTCTGCTGAAAGCCGATGCCGCAGGCGTCTATGCGCTGCTCACCAGTGAAGTTGACGAGCAGGCCGAGGTGCTGACCGCCGAGTTCACCATCCGTAACGAACACGGTCTGCATGCCCGTCCGGGCACCGCGCTGGTCAGCGTGATCAAGCAGTTCAACAGCGACATTACCGTCACCAACCTCGATGGCAGCGGCAAACCCGCTAACGGCCGCAGCCTGATGAAAGTGGTGGCACTCGGCGTGAAGAAAGGCCATCGCCTGCGCTTTACCGCCAGCGGTGAAGATGCACAACAGGCGCTGAATGCCATAGAAGAAGCAATCACCAGCGGACTTGGCGAGGGGGCAGCATGAGCAGACGTGTCGCGACTATCACGCTGAATCCGGCGTATGACCTGGTGGGCTATACCCCTGAAATTGAACGCGGCGAAGTCAATCTGGTGAAAACCACCGGTCTGCACGCGGCGGGCAAAGGTATTAACGTTGCGAAAGTGCTGAAGGATCTGGGTATTGACGTCACCGTCGGCGGCTTCCTCGGCAAAGAGAACCAGGATGGCTTTCAACAGCTGTTCAGCGAGTTGGGCATCGCTAACCGTTTTCAGGTGGTGCCGGGCCGTACCCGAATCAACGTCAAACTGACTGAGCAGACCGGCGATGTCACTGACCTGAACTTCTCTGGTTTTCAGGTCAACGGTCAGGACTGGGATCGCTTTACCAGCGACTCACTCACCTGGCTGGGCCAGTTCGATATGGTCTGCGTCAGCGGCAGCCTGCCGGAAGGCGTCGATCCTGACGCCTTTACCCGCTGGATGACCGAGCTGCGAACCCATTGTCCGTGCATTATTTTTGACAGCAGCCGCGACGCGCTGGTGGCCGGGCTGAAAGCCGCGCCCTGGCTGGTTAAACCCAACCGTCGTGAACTGGAAATCTGGGCCGGTCGCAAACTGCCGACCCTGCAGGATGTGATTGATGCTGCGCACCAGCTGCGTGAGCAGGGCATCGCCCACGTGGTGATCTCGCTGGGTGCTGAAGGTGCGCTGTGGGTCAACGCCTCAGGTGAATGGATTGCCAAACCGCCGGTGTGCGAAGTGGTCAGCACCGTGGGTGCCGGCGACTCGATGGTCGGCGGGCTGATTTATGGCCTGTTAATGCGTGAATCCAGTGAACACACGCTGCGTCTTGCCACGGCAGTGGCGGCAATGGCCGTCAGCCAGAGCAACGTTGGCGTTTCCGATCGTACCCAGTTGGCCGCAATGATGGCGCGCGTCGACTTACAACCCGTTAACTGACAGCAGGAGAGCGATAATGAAAACGCTGCTGATAAAAGATCCTTCATTGGGACTGGCTTCCGCTTATATGGCGCAACAGCGCCTGGCTGCCGCCGCTGCGGCGGCTGGCCTGACGCTGACTGATCATCCCGCCGAGGCCGAGCAGGTCATCGTGCTGGGGAAAAACGTACCGGACGACGCGGCGCTGAATGGCAAACCGCTGTGGCAGGGCGATGTTCAGCTGGCGATCCGTGAGCCAGAAACCTTCCTCAACCGCGCCAAAGCCGAGGCTAAACCGTGGCAGGCCGCCGTGCCGGTTGCGGCACCAGCAGGTGCGCCTGCGGCAGCTCAGGCTGGCGCGCAGAAACGTGTGGTTGCGGTTACCGCCTGTCCGACCGGCGTGGCGCATACCTTTATGGCCGCAGAGGCGATTCAGGCTGAAGCGACCCGTCGCGGCTGGTGGGTAAAAGTTGAAACCCGCGGTTCTGTCGGTGCCGGTAACGCCATCACCCCTGAAGAAGTGGCAGCTGCCGATCTGGTGATCGTGGCGGCTGATATCGAAGTCGACCTGGCGAAATTCGCCGGTAAGCCGATGTACCGCACCTCAACCGGCCTGGCGCTGAAGAAAACCGCTCAGGAGCTGGATAAAGCGGTTGCCGAAGCGAAACCGTATAAAGCAGCGGGTGGACAGAGCAGCGACAACCAGAATGAGAAGAAAGAGGGCGCAGGCGCTTATCGTCACCTGCTGACCGGTGTTTCTTACATGCTGCCGATGGTGGTAGCGGGCGGTCTGAGTATCGCGCTCTCCTTTGCCTTTGGTATCACCGCATTTAAAGAGCAGGGCACGCTGGCTGCCGCGCTGATGCAAATCGGGGGTGGCAGCGCCTTTGCGCTGATGGTGCCGGTACTGGCGGGCTTTATCGCCTTCTCGATTGCTGACCGTCCGGGTCTGACCCCAGGCCTGATTGGCGGCATGATCGCCACCAGCATTAACGCCGGTTTCCTCGGCGGGATCATCGCTGGTTTCATCGCCGGTTATGCTGCGAAGCTGATCAGCGGCAAAGTGAAACTGCCGCAGAGTATGGAAGCGCTGAAGCCGATACTGATCATTCCGCTGTTTGCCAGTTTGATCACCGGCCTGCTGATGATTTATGTAGTGGGTAAACCGGTTGCCGGCATCATGAACGGTCTGACGCACTGGCTGGCGAACATGGGTACCGCTAATGCGGTGCTGCTGGGCGCGATTCTGGGCGGCATGATGTGTACCGATATGGGCGGCCCGGTCAATAAGGTGGCTTACGCATTCGGTGTCGGTTTGCTGAGTTCACAGACTTATGCGCCGATGGCGGCGATTATGGCGGCCGGTATGGTGCCGCCGCTGGCGATGGGTCTGGCGACGCTGGTTGCCCGTCGTAAATTCAACAAAGGTCAGCAGGAAGGGGGCAAAGCGGCGCTGGTACTGGGCCTGTGCTTCATCTCTGAAGGTGCGATTCCGTTCGCGGCCCGTGACCCGATGCGCGTTCTGCCTTGCTGCATCATCGGCGGCGCGACCACCGGCGCTATCTCAATGGCGGTGGGGGCCAAACTGATGGCACCACACGGTGGACTGTTTGTCCTGCTGATCCCGGGTGCGATTACGCCGGTGGTCGGTTATCTGGTGGCGATTGTGGTCGGTACGGCGATTGCCGGTCTGAGCTATGCGGTACTGAAACGTCCGGAAGAGCAGCTGGCGAAAGCCTGATTTGCTGACGTTAAATAAACAGGGAGCCATCTGGCTCCCTGTTTGCTTTTTCAGACGGTGAATAATGTTAAAGCGATGGATGAATACGCCTGGAGTAAAGCGTTGCGCCGCCGGGATAAAACGCCGGGAGCGTTTTTTGAACAACGTAAAGCGTTGGCCCGGATACTGGCCTGGTTCAGGCAGTATAGCGTCGCATAGCAATAAGCAAAAAAGGGGCGCCTGCGCGACTGATGTTCGGCAATTAAGGTTAAATTTGCAAAGGCTGTCGCGGTCAAACGTGGCAGCTTTTTTTCTACGCGAGCATGCCGGAGTGCGGGCCTGAGCACCTCTGCTACTGCCGGGCAGTCCTCGCGCCGCTGCGCGGTACCTTCGGCTTTGACGTCGTGCCGACGAACCGTTCGGGGATCGGCCTTCCCTGGCCGGCCCCGAACTCTCCACGCTTCCCGGCGTGGAGTTCTGGCCCGGCGTCACGCCTCAGCGCTGCGGATAGCCCTTTCAGCAGCAGGGCGCTCAGGCCTCTACTCTCGTGCCCTTTTAAGCAGGCTGGGTTCGGGCAGGGGCAGACAATCCGCAGCGCTGAACAGAATGAGTCGGCCAGGAGAGCCCGCAGGACGCGGGCGAAAGGCGGGGCGGCACAGGATG
>MIEI01000069.1 GCA_002095305.1 Pantoea brenneri | reverse complement strand
CTGGAGATGGCGCGCTTCGGCAGTAACCATCCGGCGACGACCCTGCTGGTGGCAGGCGTACGCTTCATGGGAGAAACCGCCAAAATCCTCAGCCCGGAGAAAACCGTGCTGATGCCGACGCTGCAGGCCGAATGTTCCCTCGATCTGGGCTGCCCGATTGAGGAGTTCAACGCCTTCTGCGATGCCCATCCCGATCGTACCGTGGTGGTCTACGCCAATACTTCTGCGGCGGTGAAAGCGCGCGCCGACTGGGTGGTGACCTCCAGCATCGCGGTTGAACTGATTGAACATCTCGACAGCCTCGGCCAGAAAATCATCTGGGCACCGGATCGCCATCTTGGCCGCTACGTGACGCAAAAATCGGGCGCGGATGTGCTGTGCTGGCAGGGTGCCTGCATCGTACATGACGAGTTTAAAACCCAGGCGTTGCAGCGGATGAAAGCGCTCTATCCTGAGGCGGCGGTGCTGGTGCATCCCGAGTCGCCGCAGGCGATTGTCGATCTGGCCGACGCGGTGGGGTCTACCAGCCAGCTGATTCAGGCGGCGAAATCGCTGCCGCATCCGCAAATGATCGTCGCGACCGATCGCGGCATCTTTTATAAAATGCAGCAGGCGGTTCCGGAAAAAGAGCTGCTGGAAGCGCCGACCGCCGGAGAAGGAGCAACCTGTCGCAGCTGCGCACATTGCCCGTGGATGGCGATGAACGGCCTCAGGGCGATTGCAGAGGCGCTGGAGTCGGGTGGGGCAGATCATCAGGTTCAGGTTGCCGATGACCTGCGAGAGACCGCATTGCTGCCGCTTAATCGCATGCTATCCTTTGCAGCAGATCTTAAACTCAACGTGAAAGGAAACGCCTGAGGCGTTTCTTTGACAGGTGCCAGCCATGGATTTCTTCAGCACGCACAATATTCTGGTGCATATTCCGCTCGGTGCGGGCGGTTACGACCTCTCGTGGATTGAAGCGATTGGCACCCTGGCGGGTTTACTCTGTATCTGGCTCGCCAGCCTGGAAAAGATCGTCAATTATCCGTTTGGCCTGATTAACGTCACGCTGTTTGCGGTGATCTTCTTTCAAATCCAGCTCTATGCCAGCCTGCTGTTGCAGCTGTTCTTTTTCGTCGCCAATCTCTATGGCTGGTACGCCTGGAGTCGGCAGACGGATGACCATCAGGCGGCGCTGAAGATTCGCTGGCTGCCGTTACCCAAAGCACTGGCCTGGGCAGCCGGCTGCATCATCGCGATTGCGCTGATGACGCGCTATATCGATCCGGTGTTTGCGCTGCTGACGCGTGCGGCGGTAACGCTGATGAACGGTCTCGGACTGGCGGTGGCGATGCCAGCGCTGCAACCGGATGCGTTCCCGTTCTGGGATTCCTGCATGATGGTGCTGTCGATTGCGGCGATGATCCTGATGACGCGCAAATATGTCGAGAACTGGCTGCTGTGGGTCATCATCAACGTGATTAGCGTAATGATTTTTGCGCGTCAGGGTGTGTATGCGATGTCGCTGGAATATGTAATTCTGACGCTGATTGCGCTGAACGGTTCGCGGATGTGGATTCGCAGCGCGCGGCAACAGGGTTCCCGCGCGCTATCGTCTTAGTGAGCGTGATGCTCACCCGGCGCGTGACTGTGGTCATGATGGACGTGACTGGCCGCTGAGCCACTGTTCATGCCGAGTTCGCACTCGGCACCGGCACACGGCTGGTACTCCATCTGCACGGTGGCGTGCGCAATCTGATAGTGCTGCTGCAGATAATCATGAATACGGTGCAGCAGCGCGTCATGATCGTAAGGTGGGATCACCTGCACGTGCAGCGTCAGCAGCGGTTTCTCGCCGACCTGCCACAGATGTACATGATGCACGTTACGCACTTCGGCAATATTGAGCGTCAGATCGCGGATCAGTCGGGTGACATCCAGCGAACGCGGCGCACCTTCCAGTAACTCCTGCAGGCTTTCGCGCAACAACGCCCAGGCGCTGCGCAGCACCAGCAGCGATACCAGCAGCGACAGGATTGGGTCAATCGGCGTCCAGCCGGTCAGCATAATAATCACCGCCGCCACGATAGCACCCACCGATCCCAGCAGATCGCCCATCACATGCAGCGCCGCGGCGCGCACGTTCAGATTCTTCTCTCCGCTGCCGTGATGCAGCAACCAGAACGACAGGATATTGGCCAGCAGACCCGCGATCGCGATACCCAGCATAAGTCCGCCGGTCACCGGCTGCGGATCGGCAAAGCGACGCAGCGCCTCCCAGACGATCAACGCGGTAATCGCCAGCAGGGCCAGCGCATTGACAAACGCGGCCAGCGTGGTCAGGCGAAGCAGGCCAAAGGTATGGCGGGCATTGGGTTTGCGGCGAGCAAACTGCACTGCCAGCAGCGCCATCAGCAGCGCGGCGGCATCGGTCAGCATATGACCGGCATCGGCCAGCAGCGCCAGCGAGCCAGACAACCAGCCGCCAATCACTTCGGCGACCATAAACAGGGTGGTGACGCCAAACGCGGCCGCCAGACGGGTGCGATTACTATCCTGCCCGCTATGAGTGTGGATGTGTGCCATAAGAATCCAGTTTTTTCAGTAACCTGTTAGTCAATAATATCAGTAATCGCCACGTTTCAGACGTGTCCTGATGCTGTTTTGCCTGTTCCGCCAGCTGCTGGCTGAGCTGCGCGCCTTCCTCCAGTCCCACCAGTAACCAGCTGCCTTTCATCCGGTGAGCGGCTTCCGCTAATCCGTGCGGGTCCGACTGCTCGCGCGCCGTGGTGAGCCGCGCCAGATCCTGGCTCACCGTGTCGCGCAGCGTCTGGCTCAGGCGGCCGAGAAACTTGTCGTTGTGCTGCGCCAGCCGCAACAGATTGTCATCCAGCGCCGCCAGCGGATCGGCCTGCCACTCGGCCAGCAGCGCACTGAGGTCGGATAACTGCACCGGTTTGATCAGCACCCGCTCGCCCGCCGCCAGCGGCTGTGTCAGCAGCTGGGCGTCGGCTGAACAGAGCACCCGCATCGCCTGGCGGCCACGCTGGCGGTCACGACGGCGCAACAGCCGCAGCAGCAGCGTACCGTCAGGGCGCGGCATCATCTGATCGATAAATAACAGGTCATACGGCTGTTGCGCATCGGCCCGCAACAGATCGCGTCCCTGTTCGAAGATGTCAGCCTTGATAGCAAAGCGCGCCAGCTGCTGCTGCATCACCAGCAGATTGGTGGGATGATCATCCACAATCGCCACGCGCAGCTGAGGATAACCGGGCAGGGTGGACTCGCTGCTGTGGCTGACCGGTTCGCAGGGTTGCAGCGGCAGTGTGACGGTGACCTGAGTACCGTGGCCGGGCTGAGAGCTGAGCCGGATATCGCCTCCCATGCGCAGCACCATTTCACGGCAGATAAATAGCCCAAGACCGCTGCCCTGCACCGAAACCGATCGACCGGACGGCGCCTGATACCAGGGATCGAACAGCTTCTGCTGCTCATCGGCTGGAATACCGCTGCCGCTGTCGCTGACCGTCAGTTCCAGCTGCTGCCGGGCCGCCAGGGTCAGGCGGATCTCACCGTGGCGGGTAAACTTCAGCGCATTGGTCATCAGATTATTCACTACCTGCTGCAACCGATCAGCATCGATCAGGATCGCCTCAGGCAATGGCGTCAGTGCGTCAACCACCAGCCGCGGTCCGTCAGCGCGCATTAACGGATGGTAAAAATGCTGCTGCTGTTCGAGCCACTGCGGCAGAGCCAGCGGACGCGGTGACAGGGTGAAGCTGTTGCTCTCAATTCGCGCGTGATCCTGCAGGTCATTAAGCAGGGTCAGCAACGACTGCGCGCTGCTGTGCAGCAGCGTCAGATTCTGGCTACTGTGCTGCTGCTTTTCCAGTTCCAGCAGCCCGAGGATCGCCTGCATCGGGGTGCGCAGCTCATGGCTGACGGTCGCCAGAAACTGACTTTTCATCGCATTGGCGCGCTCCGCCTGCTCTCGCTGCTGGCGTTCACGGCGCTGCTGCCAGTAACGGCGGGCCAGTAACAGCAACAGCAAGGCGATCGCCGCCCCGGCAATCGCCAGCACCATCATCGGTAAGGAGCCCATCACCATCACGCTGCCCGGCTGCGGTGGCGTCGACCAGCTGTCCCGCATCTGGCTCTGGGTTTCTGCCGGGATCTGCTGCAGCGCCCGATCCAGCAGCGCGCGCAGCACTGGCTGGTCGGACGTGACGCCCAGCGCGATCGGCCAGGCGATATCGCTGGCGGCAAAGGCAAGATGGATACGGACGTCGTTGCGGCTGGCGATGCGCCAGCGGGCCGACAGCACATTATCGACCAGCGCATCGATTTGTCCTTTAGCCAGCGCATCGTACAGGCTGTTGCGATCGGTAAAGCGTTGCGGCTGCAGATCGTCAGGCAGCAGCCGCTGCGCCAGATCGTCCTGCAACACTCCGACGCGTTTACCGCGCAGATCGCGCCAGTGCGTCAGGGTGTCGGGCTGGATGCTGTAGATGCCCCACAGCGCGCGCCATACCGGCAGCGAGGTGCTCTGCATGGCATCACCGTTAAGCGGTTGCATCAGCTGCAGCATCGCCTGCTGCTGACCGAGCAGCGTGGCGGCCTGGCGGGGATTGCTGACCCACACCGGCTCAAATTGCAGCCCGGTACTCTGGGCAATCACTTTCAGCAGTTCCACCCCATAGCCGCGCGCCGTACCGGTGCTGTCGCGATAGCTCCACGGATAGTTATCCGGCTCGGCGGTGTAACGCACGCGCGGATGGGCAGCAATCCACGCCCGCTCATCCGGGCTGAGCATCAGGGTCTGGGTATCCTGATAGCGCGGCAGAATGCTGCTCCAGCGCGCCTGAAGAGTATTCATCAGTTCGGCAGGCAGCTGACGCAGGCTCTGATTAATCCAGCCAATCAGTTGCGGATCGCGGCTGACCGCACGCAGATTGACCTGTCCGGCTTCTATCCGCGAGGCGATCTGATAAATCTGACCCTGCTGCAGCTGGCTCAACAGAAAGCCGGCGCTGGTCTCGTCCGCCACCACATAATCGTTCTGCTGATTAAGCAGGGTGTAAAGGGCCTGCAAATCGCTGCTGTATCGCCGCCAGTGATGACGCGCCGCCAGCGCCGGCGGCAGCTGTGCCAGCGTTGTGTCACTGATCGCCAGTTGGGCATTCTGGCTGTTAAACATCACCGCACGCTGATTTTGCTGATTACGGTAGATGCGCAGCGGGCTGCTGAACCAGTTATCACTGCTGAGGATGCCGTCCGGCAAAGGGCGGCCAGCATACCGAGGGCAAAATCGATCTGGCCGTCGTTCAGCGCCTGTAACAGATGCGCCTGATCGGCATACAGCGTCAGGCTGAACTGGGCACCGGTCAGCTGGCGCAGCGCCGAGAGATAATCGGCATTGATACCGTACAGATCGTTGCCGATGCGCATCGCCCACGGCGCGTTATTCTCTTCCAGCAGGCCGACGCGCAGCATCCGCCCCTGCATGGTTTCGGCGCGATTCACCGGCAGCATCATTGGCAGGTTAACGCTGCTGACCGGACGAACGTCTGCCCGTGCTCCGCCCCACAGCAGCAGCAAAATCAGCAACGCGTATCTCACTGCTGCGCCTTCCACAGGTCGGCCAGTTCCACCACCGAACGGGCACCGGTTTTTTCCAGAATATTCTTTTTATGGGTGCTGACGGTTTTGTTGCTGATGTGCAGTTGTTCGGCGATTTGCAGGTTCGATAAGCCGCTGGCCAGCAAGGCCAGCACCTGACGCTCTTTTTGCGTCAGCGGCAGCTCCGGGCCATCTTCAATGACGGGAAAGGCGGTATGGCCGCCCAGCACCGCCAGAATGGCGCTGAGTAACTGCTCCATCCGCTGACTTTTCACTACGTAACCTGCTGCACCCAGCGCCTGCGCGCGTCGCATGGTGTGCTGGGTTTGCTGGGCCGAGTAGATCAGCACCGGACAATCCGGCAGATGAATTTTCAGGCGACGCAGAATTTCCAGCCCGTCACCATCCGGCAGGCCAATATCCAGCACGATAATATCCAGCGGCAAGGACAGAAAGGGGCGCGCCGCTTTTTCGCTGCTGGCCGGGTAGAGCGTAATCGGAATCGGCGATTGGGTCAGTGCAGCCTCAAGGGCGACCTCGACCAGTGGATGATCATCAATCAGAAGCAATGCGGCCATGAACGTTTCCCTGTTAATTTCACCGGCTCAGCATAGCGGAAGAGAAGAGAGGAGGGGAGAAAAAGACAGGAGAGCAGGCGCTCTCCTGATCGGACGGAATTACTGCGACGTGCCGTCGGTTTTGGTATTAACGTCACCGCCACCTTCTTTAGTCTGCACTTTCTTATTAATGTTCGGGCATTTGCCGTCTTTACATTGACTATTCTGGTCAATTTCATTTGCAGACATATTACCGCTGCTGGTGTTACTGCCCGCGGCGGCCGGATTGGTGTTGGTGCCGGTATTATTAATATTGCTGTTATCCACTTTATTTGGCGGCAGGTTCTCTTTTGCACCGCCCGCCGCTGCGCCCGCATCGGCAGCCTGGTTAGCCGTACCGTTGTTGCCGCTCGCCGCCATTGCCGCGCCGCTGCTCAGTGTCATCGCTGCTGTTAAAAAGAGTAAGGCAAACTTTTTCATCATTATGCTCCCGTTAATTAATGAAGTTGCTGCTTCAAGCCCAGAGGTGCAGTTTGGATAAAAGAATCCCTGACGAAATAAAATTCGCCGGTTGGCTTAAACAGGGTGATTTAATCGGGTAAGCAGTCCATTCCTCAGTGCTTACCATTAAAAAGTCTAGACGCTTACCCGATTAATGCAAATATCACCCGCACATTTAACCCGCAGCGGGAATTTACACCCCTGACGCTTCGGGCTACATTGGTCGGGTTGTGCCCGGCGCGCGCTGGGCCAGAAATAATATGGAATCAGTATGAATTACCAGAACGATGATTTACGCATTAAAGAGATCAAAGAGCTGTTACCGCCGGTAGCACTGCTTGAAAAATTCCCGGCGACCGATCGCGCGGCAGAAACCGTTTCTCAGGCGCGTCAGGCGATTCATCAGATTTTACAGGGACAGGACGATCGTCTGCTGGTGGTGATCGGGCCGTGCTCGATTCATGACACCGAAGCAGCACAAGAGTACGCCGCTCGCCTGCTGACGCTGCGCAACGAACTGAAAGGCGAGCTGGAAATCGTGATGCGGGTCTATTTTGAAAAGCCGCGTACCACGGTGGGCTGGAAAGGCTGATCAACGATCCCTACATGGACGGCAGCTTCCAGCTGAACGACGGACTGCGTCTGGCGCGTAAACTGCTGCTGGATATCAACGACAGCGGCTTACCGGCGGCGGGCGAGTTCCTAGATATGATCACCCCACAGTACGTGGCCGATCTGATGAGCTGGGGGGCGATTGGTGCCCGCACCACCGAGTCACAGGTTCACCGTGAGCTGGCGTCAGGCCTCTCTTGTCCGGTGGGCTTTAAAAATGGCACTGACGGCACCATCAAGGTGGCTATCGACGCCATCAACGCCGCCGGTTCACCGCACTGCTTCCTGTCGGTGACCAAATATGGCCATTCGGCGATTGTCGAAACCAGCGGTAATGCCGATTGCCACATCATTCTGCGCGGCGGCAAAGAGCCAAACTACAGTGCGCAGCACGTCAGCGAGGTCAAAACCGGTCTGGCGAAAGCCGGTCTGCCGCAGCAGGTGATGATCGACTTCAGCCACGCTAACAGCAGCAAGCAGTTCCAGAAGCAGATGCTGGTGGCGGACGATGTGGCGCAGCAGATGATCAACGGCGAGCGGGCAATTGTCGGCGTGATGATTGAGAGTCATCTGGTGGAAGGCAATCAGAGCCTCGAGAGCGGTGAGCCGCTGGTCTACGGCCAGAGCGTCACTGACGCCTGCATCGGCTGGGATGACACCGATAAAGTGTTACGCCAGTTAGCGGCAGCGGTAAAACAGCGTCGCGGCTGAAGGCAGCGCGCATAAAAAAGGCCAGACTCACGTCTGGCCTTTTTGCGTTTTAGCGCAGAATTATTTGGCTTTACCCTGGTTAGCGACGGCCGCGGCTTTCGCTGCGATCTCGTCGGCATCACCCAGGTAGTAACGTTTCAGCGGTTTGAAGTTTTCATCGAACTCATACACCAGCGGCACGCCGGTTGGGATGTTCAGTTCGAGGATCTCATCTTCGCTCAGGTTATCCAGATATTTTACCAGCGCACGCAGTGAGTTACCGTGGGCGGCGATAATCACTTTCTCACCGCTTTTGATGCGCGGCAGAATGGTGTCATTCCAGTAAGGGATCACGCGATCGATGGTCAGCGCCAGGCTCTCAGTGGTCGGCAGCTGCTCAGGGGTCAGTGACGCATAGCGTGGATCGTGGCCAGGGAAACGCTCATCAGAACGGTCCAGTTCTGGTGGAGTAACGGCAAAACCGCGACGCCACTGCTTAACCTGCTCATCACCATACTTAGCGGCGGTTTCTGCTTTATCCAGACCCTGCAGCGCACCGTAGTGACGCTCGTTCAGACGCCAGGTTTTTTCGACCGGCAGCCAGGCCTGATCCAGCTCATCCAGCACGTTCCACAGGGTGTGGATAGCACGCTTCAGTACTGAGGTGTAAGCAAAATCAAAAACAAAGCCTTCTTTCTTCAGCAGTTGACCCGCTGATTTGGCTTCGCCACGACCTTTTTCAGAAAGGTCAACATCATACCAACCGGTAAAGCGGTTTTCGTTGTTCCACTGGCTTTCGCCGTGTCGCACCAGAACCAGCTTAGTTACAGCCATAGCTTAACTCCTTAATACTGTGATGTTTCTGTGAGAATGGAAACCTGCTGCTGCCAGCCCGTTCAACGAGCCAATTGCGCCATACCATAACGGAAAAGCGGGCAGCGCGTAAGCCTGTCGGTAACGCACTGCGCGTTTTTCAGCCGGTGACTCAGCGCGGCGTGAAGCGATAACGCGTCACCGATTCCCAGCGATCTCCCGGCTGCAGCCAGCAATCGGCCTGCGGCCATTCAGCATGATTAGGCGAGTCCGGCAAAAACTCGCTCTCCAGCGCAATGCCCTGAAAAGCAGTATAGCTCTCCTGCTCACGAGCACGGGTGCCTGCCAGATAGTTAGCCGAATAGAACTGCAACGCCGGTGCCGAGGTGGTGACACTGAGCTGCAGTTTGCCATCTTCTGACCAGAGTTCTGCCGCGGGCTGACTGGCGTCCCCGGCGCTGTTCAGCAGGAACGCGTGGTCATAACCCTTCACCGCACGCTGATCGTCGTCGGCGAGGAAATCCTGCGCCACTGGTTTGGCCTGACGAAAATCGAAACTGGTGCCCGCCACCGCTTTCAGCGGCGCATTCGGAATACCCTCGCTGTCGACCGGCAGATAACTGTCGGCGTGCAGTTGTAAGCGATGCTGACGCGCGTCGCCATGATGCGCATCAAGGTTAAAGTAAGCATGGTTGGTCAGGTTGACCGGACAGGCCTGATCGCAGCGCGCTTCATACTGAATGCTCAGGCAGTTATCGTCATCCAGCTGATAGCGCAGATCGGCAATCAGGTTGCCCGGATAGCCCTGATCGCCATCGGGCGAATCCAGCCGATAGTGCACTTCGGTTTCCGACTGACTGACGATCTGCCAGCGGCGCTTATCAAAACCTTGCGGGCCACCGTGCAGCTGATGCGGGCCCTGATTAGCCGCCAGCTGCCGGTTAAGTTTATTCAGCTTCGCGCCGGCAATACGGTTGGCGTAGCGTCCGACCGTGGCACCCAGATAGGCATCCTGATGCAGGTAATCTGACGGCGTGGCGCAGCCGAGCAGCGCCTCACGCACCGTGCCATCCTGCATCGGAACACGGGCCGACAGCCAGGTTGCGCCCCAGTCCATAAATGTCACCAGCATGCCGTTCGCATTACGCAACACGGTGATGCGCCACGGCTGGCCGTCCGGCGCGTGAGAATTGACGTCGTTTAACATGGGCCGGCTCCCGCTGAGGCTTTACAGACGTAGAAGGTCTCTTTGATGCCGGTCTGCGCTTCATACTGCTCCGCCACCGCAGCTTTCACCTGATCGACCAGATCGAGCGGCATCAGCGCCACGATACAGCCGCCAAAGCCGCCGCCGGTCATGCGCACGCCGCCGCGCTCGCCGATTTGGGCTTTAACAATCTCCACCAGCGTATCGATCGGTGGAACGGTGATCTCAAAATCATCACGCATTGAGGCGTGAGATTCCGCCATCAGCTGGCCCATACGCGTCAGGTCACCGCGGGTCAGCGCTTCTGCTGCTTCCAGCGTGCGGGCATTTTCCGTCAGCACGTGACGAACGCGCTTCGCTACCTGCGGATCGAGTTGCGACTGCGCCGCCTCAAATTCAGCCAGTTCAACGTCACGCAGCGCAGGCTTGTTGAAGAAGCGCGCGCCGGTTTCACACTGCTGGCGGCGGGTGTTGTACTCGCTGCCGACCAGGGTACGGCGGAAGTTAGAGTTGATGATCACTACCGCAATGTCTTCCGGCATCGAGACCGGACGGGTACCCAGCGTGCGGCAATCGAGCAGCATGGCGTGATCTTTCTGACCGAGCGCCGAAATCAGCTGGTCCATGATGCCGCAGTTACAGCCGACGAACTGGTTCTCAGCTTCCTGACCGTTGACCGCAATTGCCGCGCCGTCCAGCGGCAGATGGTAGAGCTGCTGCACCACGGTGCCGACCGCCACTTCCAGCGAGGCAGAGGAACTCAGGCCTGCGCCCTGCGGCACATTGCCACTGATCACCATATCGATACCGCCGAAATCGGCGTGGCGCTGTTGCAGGTGTTTCACCACGCCGCGCACATAGTTGGCCCACATCGGCTGCTCAAGGCTGACGATCTCTTCATCCAGCGAGAAGCTGTCTTCGGCATTGTCGTAATCGACCGCGACTACCCGAATCTGACGATCGTCACGACGGGCGCAGGCGATTACGGTCTGATAGTCGATGGCGCACGGCAGCACAAAGCCATCGTTGTAGTCGGTATGTTCGCCAATCAGATTAACGCGACCCGGAGCCTGAATGGTGTGGGTAGGCGCATAGCCGAAGGTCTCAGAGAAGACCTGCTGCGTGATGGTTTTTAAGCTCATTATTGTGCCTCACGGAAGTGAACGTCGCTGACAGAACGCAGACGTTCCGCCGCCTGTTCCGCCGTTAAATCGCGTTGGGTTTCGGCCAGCATTTCATAGCCAACCATGAATTTACGCACCGTTGCTGAACGCAGCAGCGGCGGATAGAAGTGTGCATGCAACTGCCAGTGATCGTTGGCTTCACCGTTGAACGGCGCGCCGTGCCAGCCATCGAGTAGGGGAAAGAGCACTGGAACAGATTGTCGTAGCGGCTGGTCAGCAGCTTGATCGCTTTCGCCAGATCGCTGCGCTGCGCCTGATTAAGATCGGTCAGGCGTTTAATATGCGCTTTGGGCAGCAGCAGGGTTTCGAACGGCCACGCCGCCCACCACGGCACCACGGCCAGCCAGTGATCGGTCTCGACCACGGTGCGACTGCCATCCTGCTGTTCACGCGCGAGATAATCGACCAGCATCGGCGAACCGTGTCGGTCAAAGTAAGCACGCTGATGGTCGTCTTCGCGCTGTGCTTCATTGGGCAGGAAGCTGTTGGCCCAAATCTGACCGTGCGGATGTGGGTTAGAACAGCCCATCGCCGCGCCTTTGTTTTCAAACACCTGCACCCACGGGTAGTGCTGACCCAGATCGGCCGTCTGCTGCTGCCAGGTGCGAACCACTTCTTCCAGCGCGCTCAGCGACATCTCCGGCAGGGTTTTACTGTGATCCGGTGAAAAGCAGATCACCCGACTGGTGCCGCGTGCGCTTTCACAGCGCATCAGCAGATCGTCGCTCTCTGGCGCGTCTGGCGTGTCGGTCATCAGCGCAGCAAAGTCATTGGTAAAGACATAAGTGCCGGTATAGTCAGGGTTTTTGTCGCCGGTAATGCGGGTATTGCCGGCACACAGGAAGCAGTCAGGGTCGTGCGCCGGTAAGGTATTAACCGCCGGCGTCTCCTGCGCGCCTTGCCATGGGCGTTTGGCACGATGAGGTGAAACTAAAATCCATTGATCAATCAGTGGATTGTAACGGCGATGCGGGTGATCGACCGGGTTAAATTTTTCCATGTTGAATCCTGGTAAGCGTCAAAAGCCAGAAAGGCATCGGTAAAAAGTAGCACATCAGCGCGCCCGAAAGCGTGATCAAGTCTGGATAAATGGTATCGTTTACACAAGCTGAATATTCTCATTTAGTGGCATTGTGTCGGTAGGGCTGGCAGAAAAGGGCGAAGGGAATGGTAGCGGTTACACCTGAAGGCAAAGCAGACGCCGGCTGACCGGCGTCTGGCGGGATTACCCGAGCTGTTGCTGCTGGTAGTGGTAACGGCCGTCGCTGGCAACAAAGCTCAGACGGTGCGTGATGCACTGCGGCGCATCCTCGGCGTGGTGCGAAACAAACAGCAGCTGAGTACGGCCTTCGCCGATCAGCACATCGACAAAGCGCCGCACCAGCTGGCGGTTGATCGGATCAAGTCCCTGCAGCGGCTCATCAAGAATCAGCAGCGTCGGGTGTTTCACCAGCGCGCGGGCAATTAACACCAGCCGCTGCTGTCCCCAGGAGAGGCTGTGGAAGGGGGCATCGGCCTGCGCAGGGGTCATGCCGAGCAGCGCCAGCCACTGCCGGGCCAGCGACTTCTGTCGGTCAGACGCTGGCTGATAGAGACCAATCGAATCGAAGAAGCCTGACAGGATCACCGTAAGCACATTGACGCTGACGCGATAGTCGAGATGCAGGCTGCTGCTGACATAGCCGATATGCTGCTTGATCTCCCAGATGGTTTCACCGCTGCCGCGCCGGCGGCCAAACAGCGTCAGATCGTTGCTGTAGCCTTGCGGATGGTCACCGGTCACCAGGCTGAGCAGGGTTGATTTGCCCGCCCCGTTCGGACCGATAATCTGCCAGTGCTCGCCGGCATTCACCTGCCAGCTAAGACCGTCGATCACCGGCCGATCGTGATAAGAGACGACGCCGTTGCGCAGTATCACGCGCGGCGCATCATCGGCCAGCGACGGCAGCTGGTCCGGCGCATCGGCTTCCGGCAGCGCCATGCCCAGCAGTTGTTCACTGTGCGCCAGCTGCGCCACCAGCGCTTCGGCTAAAATCGCCTGCCGTGGGCCAATATGGGTCAGGGTACACTCTGCCAGCACCCCGATTTGCTGAATATAGTCAGGGATATCATCAAACCGGTTGAGCACCAGCACCAGGGTAAATTCGGGCTGCTGCAGGCTGCGTAAGGTTTCGGTCAGGCTGGCGCGTGACACCACATCCAGCCCGTCAAACGGCTCATCCAGAATCAACAGATCCGGCTGCTGCATCAGCGCCTGACAGAGCAGAGTCTTGCGGCTTTCGCCGGTAGAGAGGTATTTAAAGCGGCGCGACAGCAGGTGATCGATGCCGAACTGGCTGGCCAGTTGCTCACAGCGTGCGGGCTGCTGCACCTCCGCCTGAATCACCTCTGCCACGGTCAGGCCGGTATCCTCTTCACCTTCGCTGAGCAGGTCAGTGTTGTTGCGCTGCCACTCATCGGCCACCAGCTTTTGCAACTGCTCAAGCGACAGCCGCGTCGGACGCTGAAAATCACTGCTGACCGAGCCGGCAAGCGGCGCAAGTTCGCCGGAGAGGGCGCGGGCCAGCGACGACTTGCCGCTACCGTTGGCACCGACAAAAGCCCAGCTTTCGCCACGCTGAAGCTCAACCTGATTCAGGGTCAGGACCCGGGTATCGCTAAGACGAAACGTGCCTTGCGAAATCTGCAATGAAGCCATGATCTGTTCCATTTTTTGCATCGTGTTACTGAGTTGTAACCACTGGACGCGATGAAGTCAAATCAGGCGGGGCAAATCACAATAAGGTCGCGACGATCGCCTGGTCAGCATTAAAACTGGCTATCACCGCGTCGCCCGGCTGCAGCGCCTGCTGGTGTATCGCGTCGTTGCTCAGGGTGGCGCACAGGGTTTCACCGCTGGGCAACTGCATTAACAGTTCGCTGAACGTCTCGCCGGGTTCTATCGCGCTGACGGTGGCGGCCAGCTGATTATCGTGGTCTGCGGCGTCACGGCGCACCTGAATCCATGGCGCTTTGATTAACACCAGCACCTCTTTGCCGGCGGCCAGCTGCAGCCGATCGGCGCTGCGCTGCGTCAGCGCGACCTTAAGCTGGGTCACCCCGTCAGCCAGTAGCACCTGCAGGTGTTGCAGTACCGGCTGCGAATCGTTACTGATCACCGTACCAAACAGCTGGTTGCGGGCGCTGGTCTGTAAAGAAAAGCGGGCGATGGCGGCCAGCAGGCTGTCGAGCGGCAGAGCGTCCTGCTGCAGCGCATCAAACGCTTTTTGCTGGATCTGCTCCATCAGGTGAAACAGCTGAATCAGTCGCTCGCCGTATCGCGTCAGGGTGGCACCGCCGCCGCCTTTGCCGCCGGTCGCGCGCGCCACCAGCGTCTCATCAGCCAGCTGGTTCATCTCATTGATCGCATCCCAGGCGCTTTTGTAACTGATGCCCGCCAGCTTTGCGCCCTGACTGATAGAGCCGGTTTGCTGTACCCGTTTCAGCAGTTCGATACGACGTGGATCGGCAAACAGTTTTTGCTGTAAACGAATATGGAGGGAAAGTTCGGCTTGCATGGCGACTCCGGCAAAGGGTTAAGGCGTATCTGCGCGATGATAGCGGCGTTTCGGGGCCAAAGTAAAAGCACGAAAAGGGCTGCGCAAATTTTTGCTGACCCGTTACAATCACTTTTTTGTTCACAGAGTGAGACGCTCCATGCTGGAATTACTTAAAAGCCTCGCCGTGGCTATCATTATGGTCCCTATCGTGATGGCAATCATGCTGGGTCTGATCTATGGCCTGGGTGAAGTCTTTAACGTCATCTCAAAATTTGGCCATCGCGAAAAATCGTCAGCCCGTTCGCATAACTAATCCCCCCGACCACGCTCGCTAATCAGGCGGGCGTGGTGCTTTCTGCCGCTGCGCAAACTTCTGCTCATCCTTCTGCTAAAACTGCCGATAATTTTCTGACACTGCCGGAAAGGGCGTTGTATCATTCGCTACACAACGAATAACCGGAGAACATCATGTCTTTAACACACTATCGCTGGGGAATAGCTGCGCTGGTCACAGCTTCCCTGGCAGGCCAGGCGGTGGCAGCGGATAAAATTACGGTCTTTGCGGCGGCGTCACTGACCAACGCTCTGCAGGAAATCGGCAGCCGTTATCAGCATGAAAAAGGGGTGACGGTAGTCGCTTCGTTCGCTTCTTCCTCGACGCTGGCACGGCAGATTGAGCAGGGCGCACCGGCCGACCTGTTTATCTCCGCCGATCAGCAGTGGATGGATGAGGCGGTGGCGAAAAAAAGCGTCATCGACCGCAGCCGTTATACCCTGCTGGGTAACGATTTGGTGCTGGTCGCGCCGCGCAGCGCATCGGCAAAGCGGGTCGAACTGAACCCGCAGACTGACTGGAAAACGCTGCTGCACGGTGAACGTCTGGCGGTTGGCGATCCGGATCACGTCCCGGCCGGCATTTACGCCAAAGAGGCGCTACAGAAGCTGGGCGCCTGGCAGACGGTTGAACCGTCGCTGGCTCCGGCAAATAATGTGCGGGCCGCGCTGGCGCTGGTGGAGCGCAACGAAACGCCGTATGGCATTGTTTACGGTTCAGATGCGGTCGCCAGTGAGCGGGTGCAGGTGGTGGGACGGTTCCCGGCCTCCAGCCACAAACCGGTGGAATATCCGATGGCGATCGTTAAAGATCGTGATAATGCCGCCGTTAACGCTTTTTATGATTACCTGAAAGGGCCGCAAGCGGCGGTCGTGTTTAAACATTACGGATTCACACCAACCAAATGATACTCAGCGATCCCGAATGGCAGGCGGTTCTGCTTAGCCTGAAAGTCTCTGGCATTGCCGTAGCTGGCAGTCTGCCTTTCGGCATCCTGATGGCCTGGATTCTGGTGCGCTGCCGCTTTCCTGGCAAAGCGCTGCTCGACAGCCTGATTCATCTGCCGCTGGTGCTGCCGCCGGTGGTGGTCGGCTATCTGCTGCTGATCGGCCTGGGACGGCGCGGCATCATCGGTGAAAAACTCTACGACTGGTTCGGCTTCAGCTTCGCTTTTAGCTGGCGCGGCGCGGCGCTGGCGTCGGCGGTGATCGCGTTTCCGCTGATGGTGCGAGCCATCCGGCTGGCGCTGGAGGCGGTTGATATCCGGCTGGAACAGGCCGCCCGCACTCTGGGGGCGGGTCGCTGGCGGGTATTCTTCACCATTACGCTGCCGCTGACTCTGCCGGGCGTGATCGTCGGTACCGTGCTGGCCTTCGCCCGCTCGCTGGGGGAGTTCGGTGCCACCATTACCTTTGTTTCTAATATTCCCGGCGAGACGCGCACCATTCCGCTGGCAATGTACAGCCTGATTGAAACGCCCGGTGCGGAAGGCGCAGCCGCCCGGCTGTGTGTGATTGCCATTGTGCTGGCGCTGGCGTCGCTGCTGGCGTCAGAATGGCTGGCCCGTCTCGGTCGTAAGCGAATGGGGGCCTGATGCTGTCACTCAATTTTGTCCAGCAACAGGGCGATCATCAGCTGGCGATCGACCTGCAGATACCGGCCAAAGGGATCACCGCTATTTTCGGCGTCTCCGGTGCCGGTAAAACCTCGCTGATCAACGCCATCAGTGGACTGACGCAGCCACAGCGTGGCCGGATTCAGTTGCACGATCGTCTGCTGTTTGACGCAGAGCAGCAGATTTCCCTGCCGCCGGAAAAGCGTCGGATTGGCTATGTCTTTCAGGATGCCCGGCTGTTCCCGCACTATCGGGTGCGCGGCAACCTGCAATATGGCATGGCGCCTGAGATGAAAACCCAGTTCGATACCCTGGTCTCCCTGCTGGGTCTTGAAGGATTGTTGTCGCGTTTTCCGCTGTCGCTGTCGGGCGGGGAAAAGCAGCGGGTGGCCATTGGCCGGGCATTACTGACCGCGCCGGATATGCTGTTGCTGGATGAGCCGCTGGCCTCGCTGGATTTACCGCGCAAACGCGAGCTGATGCCTTACCTGCAAAAGCTGGCGAAGCAGGTGGATATCCCGATGCTCTATGTTTCGCACAGCCTCGAGGAGATCCTGCATCTGGCGGATAACGTGCTGGTGCTGGATAGCGGTAAAGTCAAAGCGTTTGGTCCGCTGGAGCGGGTCTGGAGCAGCAGCGCGATGCGGCCATGGCTGCCGGTCAGTGAGCTGAGCAGCGTGCTGCGGGTACAGGTGCTGGAGCAGCATCCCGACTATCCAATGACCGCGCTGTCGCTGGGTGACCAGCACATCTGGGTCAGCCGGGTTAATCAGCCGCTTAAAACGCCACTGCGGATCCGTATTGCTTCGGCCGATGTCTCGCTGGCGCTGCAACCGCCGCACAACACCTCTATCCGCAATATCCTGCCTGCGCAGGTGGTGGAGCTGGTGGAGGTCGGGGATCAGGTGGAAGTGAAGCTACGCATCGGCATCAGTGAACTGTGGGCGCGCATTACGCCGTGGGCGCGTGATGAGCTGGGCATTCGACCGGACCAGTGGCTCTATGCCCAGATTAAAAGCGTCTCGGTCACGCCCTGATGACTAAAGGTCCTGATAATGCGTTATTTTTTAATGAAATTATTTAATGGGTCTCTTTTTTTCTGCCTTGTTTCGAATGTTTTATTGAGTAGGCTTCTGACACCTCTGAACAGAGAGCGTGGGTTCTTGCTTTCGTCACTGGTTGTCGTGAAGAGAAGAAGTGGAAAGCCGACATCAATAATCTGATGAGTATTGATATTCAATTCCCTGTCAGGAAGGGTGATATCTCCCGGAAGTTTAAGCAAAATTAAAATGTGAAGCCTGTTGGTGGCCCTGAACCGTTACCAGAGGGATTCTGCAACACTTTCTGTGGTTCAGGGCAACGCCCTATAAAATGGCTTTCACCGTGCTTCTGTTTGGCTGGCCTTGATGACATCACTATGCATCAATCAAAGAAGCGTTTGATTCGGGTGGCAGAGCAGCGTGGTCAATAGCGCTATATGTTCCAGAATCGGCTATAACTTCAATCCATGTTCTTTGCAGTATTTAACACTATATACTTCTGATAAAAGATTTTCGACTTCAGGTACGGTCAGTGCAAATACGGCATCACGGAAGAAATATCCAAAATGACGCACGACTAAAAATACTGGCTCTTGTGTTTTCAGATCATTCTCTTCACCGTATTCCAGAATATCGTTGTAACGTCCACCAATGACCTTTTGCTTTGTTTCCTGACGCTGAATAAAGGGTTGTTTAGACCACTCCAGAAATTCATAAAAGGGGGCGGTGTTTTCCGTGATTCGACTATCTGTATAGATAAAGGGAAGCGCAACATAGTCGTAGCCCAGATCAACGACAAATTGTACAAAGGAGAGGTCGTCCGGAACTTTCATGGGGTAAACTTTAGGTGCGTAGGGAGCAACGATTGAGCCATCCAGGAAAGAATAATAATGCACATCACTGGCATAGCGGGTTAAATGACCAACCTGTAACGATGTACAACCCGTGAGCATCAATGATAATAAAAGCAGAGCCTTGTTAAATATTTTTTTAAACATATCTCATACCTACAGATAAATAAGGGTTATCGGCAGGTGAAAGATAAGCTTTAGCGTTGTTTGATTGAAAATGGTGAGCGGCCTGATATCAAATAGCTTTATATCACTCTTATGGCAGCACTGTTTTTTTGATATCTTTTTCGTCATCAATGCTGGAGTCAGCTTTAATGATTGTTTATGTCATATTGGTTTATATCAATGCCAGGTTTTGAAAAGTTAAGAATGAATAATAAAGTGCAGCGCTCATTTTATAAAAGATTAAAAAAGGCTTTGATGTATACAGACCCTCCTCAGAGTCATGTTGCGTTATCTATTGTTTTATCCCTGCGTTAAAATTTGCTTTTTGCTTCTCAACGCATTAAATGAAACAGACCCTCTTCATCGGGTCAATGCCGGGCGCGCATTACGCCGTGGGCGCGTGATGAACTGGGCATTCGGCCGGATCAGTGGCTCTATGCCCAGATTAAAAGCGTCTCGGTCACGCCCTGATTACAGCACGTACTGATAGAGCGTCTCAGCAATGCCGGTTTCGAGGTTGGTGCCGATCACTTTTTTGGCGCGCGCTTTAATCGCCTCATCGGCATTGCCCATCGCCACACCCAGACCGGCGGTTTCCAGCATGCTGAGGTCGTTGTAGTTATCCCCGAATGCGATCACATCTGACATGCTCAGTCCCAGCGAGTCGACCCACTGCGCCAGCCGCTTGCCTTTGCTGTTGCCGCCTTTAGCGATATCGACCTGATCGTGCCACGACCATTCGCAGGCCAGGCCCAGTTCCGCCTCGACCCGGCTGGCAAACTGCTGCAACTCAGGAATGTTGGGATGCGACAGGGCGAATTTCCAGATGGCGCCCGCTTCGCGCGCTGCGTCGGCTAAATCAGGCACCTGTCTGAACAGCGGACGCTGGTGCGGTGGCAGCGATTCGGCCCAGTTGAGGGTGCGGGTAACATGGCCGGTCGGGGTCTGATACAGCATGGCATCATCGACATACAGCAGCCCATGAATCCCCTGCTGATCCAGCATCTCAATCACCTTCAGCGCCAGTTGGCTATCAAGCGGATCGGCCGCCAGCACCTTTTTGTTCTGATAATCATACAAATAGGTACCGTTACAGCAGATAGCTGGCGTATCGAGTTCTAACGCCTGATAAAAAGGATGGATGGCGCAGTGATGGCGTCCGGTCACGATAGCGACGTGAATGCCCGCCTGACGCGCCTTCTTCAGCGCCTCGACCGACTGCGGCAGAATGGTTTTTGCGGGTGTTAACAGCGTGCCGTCGAGATCGAGGGCAATGACACGGTAGCTCATTAATCCTTCCGTTGGGGTAGGTTAGCGAAGCCTCAAGTCTACACCTGACTGCCCTTGTGAGACAAAAAACCGGGCACAAATGATTCCAGCATGGCTAAAACGCGCTACAGTGACTCACAGATCATCATCAGGCAGCCAAAAAGGAGAATGCATGAAACAAGTTGTCTACACCGCCAGTCCCGAGAGCCAGCAGATCCATGTCTGGCAGATGAATGAAGAGGGTGCGCTGACGTTGCTTCAGGTGACCGATGTCGCTGGCCAGGTTCAGCCAATGGTGGTGAGTCCGAACCGCGATTTTCTCTATGTCGGCGTGCGCCCCAATTTTCGCGTGCTGGCGTTTCGCATCGCGGCTGATGGCACCCTGACCGAAGCCGGACAGGCGCCGCTGCCCGGCAGCCCGACCCATATCTCCACCGATCGCAGCGGTAAATTCCTGTTCTGCGGCTCCTACAATGACGCCTGCGTCAGCGTCAGCCCGATTGGTGAGGATGGCGTGCCACAGGCACCGCTGCAGGTGATCCACGGGCTGGAAGGGTGCCACTCAGCCAATATTGATAACCACAATCAGACGCTCTACGTGCCGGCCCTGAAGCAGGACCGCATTTGCCTGTTTGCGCTGGGCGATGATGGCCAGCTGACGCCGCGTCCGCAGGCGCAGGTCACCACCGTCGAAGGCGCCGGTCCGCGCCACATGCAGTTCCATCCGAACGGTCGTTACGCCTACTGTGTGAATGAACTCGACAGCACGGTCGACGTCTGGGCGTTAAATGAGGGCAACGTGGCAAGCGTGCAGACGCTGGATATGATGCCACCTGATTTCAGCGGTACCCGCTGGGCAGCAGATATTCATCTGACGCCGGATGGCCGTTTCCTCTACGCCTGTGACCGCACCAGCAGCACGCTGGCGGTGTTCAGCGTCAGCGAACAGGGTGACCAGCTGACTCTGCAAGGTTTCCAGCCGACCGAGACCCAGCCGCGCGGCTTTAATATCGATCACAGCGGGCAGTATCTGGTGGCGGCGGGGCAGAAGTCTCATCACATCGAGGTCTATCGCATTACGGAACCGCAAGGGCTGTTACAACCGCTGGGACGTTATGCGGTTGGACAGGGACCGATGTGGGTTGTTGTGCATCAGCTGCAGGCATAACGCAGTTTCGCACGCCTCCCCGGACGGGGAGCGTGGCGGGATTACTGATAGTTCACGGTCAGTGACGCGCTCGCCAGCGCGTGAAAATGGACGTTAAAGCCAACCATTGCGCCACTCGCGCCCTCATCCACCTCAATCTTTTCCACATCCAGCGCATGCACGGTGAAAATGTAGCGATGGGTTTCGCCCTGCGGCGGTGCCGCGCCGCCATAGCCAGCCTGACCAAAATCAGTGCGGGTCTGTAGCGCTCCTGATGGCAGTTCGGCTTTGCCGGAACCCGCGCCCTGCGGCAGAGAGGTAGTGCTGGCCGGAATATTGGCAACCAGCCAGTGCCACCAGCCGGAGCCGGTTGGCGCGTCGGGATCGTAGCAGGTCACCACAAAACTTTTGGTGCCTTCCGGGGCCGCTTCCCAGGCCAGATGGGGAGAGATGTTCTCGCCCTGATAGCCCATGCCGTTGAAAACATGCTTCTCAGGCATCTTATCGCCGTCGTTAAAATCCTGACTATAAACGCGCATTGCCTCTCCTCACGTGTCGATGAATAGCCTGTCATCATAACCAAACGCGCAGGCAGTTCCAGCGCTTAGCCCGCTTCAGTCGGCAAAATGTGAAGAATGCTCAAGCGCTGCCCCAATCGCCTGCACCAGTTTGCTCAGCGCCTGCGGCGTGATGATGTACGGCGGCATCAGATAGATCAGCCGGCCAAACGGGCGGATCCACACGCCCTGCTCGACGAAGAACTGCTGCAGCGCCGCCATGTTGACCGCCTGATGGGTCTCGACCACGCCAATCGCGCCCAGCACCCGCACATCCGCTACCTGCGGCGCACTGCGCAGCGGCAACAGCTCCGCCCGCAACTGCTGTTCGATAGCGGCCACCTGACCTTGCCACTCGCCTTCAGCCAGCATCGTCAGACTTTCGACCGCCACCGCGCAGGCCAGCGGATTGCCCATAAAGGTCGGGCCGTGCATAAAACAGCCGGCCGGACTGCGGCTGATGGTGTCCGCCACCTCACGGGTGGTCAGGGTGGCCGCCAGCGTCAGGGTCCCGCCGGTCAGCGCTTTGCCAACGCACATAATATCGGGCGTGATAGCGGCATGTTCACAGGCAAACAGTTTGCCGGTGCGGCCAAAGCCGCTGGCGATCTCATCGGCAATCAGTAACAGGCCGTAGCGATCGCACGCTTCACGCACCCGCTGCAGATAGCGCGGATGGTAGAAACGCATCCCGCCTGCGCCCTGAACTATTGGCTCCAGAATCACCGCGGCCAGCTGCTGATGATGTTGCTCCAGCAGGCGGGCAAAATCGTCGAAGTCGCGCTCATCCCATCGGTCGTCAAAACCACAGGCCGGAGCCTCGGCAAAGTGATGTTCAGGCAGGTAACCGCGCCACAGGCTGTGCATCGAATTATCCGGATCGCACACCGACATCGCCGCAAACGTATCGCCGTGATAGCCGCGCTTCAGCGTCAGGAATTGCTGACGGACCTCTCCGCGCCCCAGCCAGTATTGCAGCGCCATCTTCATCGACACTTCCACTGCGACCGAGCCGGAATCGGCGAGGAATACGCACTCCAGCGCCGCGGGCGTCATGGTCAGTAGCTGACGGCAGAGCGCCACGGCAGCGGGATGGGTTATGCCGCCAAACATCACGTGGGACATCTGCGTCATCTGCTGGGTCAACGCCCGGTTCAGTCGCGGATGGTTATAGCCGTGGATCGCCGCCCACCACGAGGACATGCCGTCGACCAGCTCACGGCCATCGGCCAGTTGCAGCTGGAAACCGTGTGCGGCAACCACCGGGTAACAGGGCAGGGGGTCCTGCATTGAGGTGTAGGGATGCCAGATGTGCTGGCGATCAAAGCGGGCGTCTTCAGGCGTGAACATGGGCATCGTAAACCGGAGTTGTAAACCAAAATAAAAAAATATAGTTTACAAGTATAACCACGTTAATCGTCGGGATGACACCCTTTTTTTGGAGCACGCAATGGCACAACGCTGGACAGTCGCACAGGCACAGGCCCTGTTTGATCAACCTTTTCTTGAACTGATGTTTGAAGCGCAGCGGGTGCACCGTCAGCACTTCGATCCGCGCCAGGTGCAGGTCAGCACCCTGTTGTCGATCAAAACCGGTGCCTGCCCGGAAGACTGCAAATACTGCCCGCAGAGTGCGCGCTACAAAACCGGTCTGGAATCGGAACGTCTGATGGAGGTCGAAGAGGTACTGGCCTCGGCCCGGCAGGCCAAAGCGGCCGGATCGAGTCGTTTCTGCATGGGCGCCGCCTGGAAAAACCCGCATGACCGCGACATGCCTTACCTGGAAAAAATGGTTGAAGGGGTCAAGGCGATGGGGATGGAAACCTGTATGACGCTGGGTACGCTTAGCGACCAGCAGGCGCAGCGACTGGCTGGCGCGGGCCTCGATTTTTATAACCACAACCTCGATACCTCGCCGGAATTTTACGGCAGTATCATCACCACCCGCAGCTATCAGGAACGGCTTGATACGCTGGGCAAAGTGCGTGACGCCGGCATTAAAGTCTGCTCTGGCGGCATTGTCGGACTGGGGGAAACGGTCAACGATCGCGCCGGCCTGCTGGTGCAGTTAGCCAATCTGCCGACGCCGCCGGAAAGCGTGCCGATCAACATGCTGGTGAAGGTCAAAGGGACGCCGCTGGCGGATAACGATGACGTGGAGCCGTTCGATTTTATCCGCACCATCGCGGTGGCGCGCATCATGATGCCGACCTCGCACGTCCGGCTGTCGGCGGGCCGTGAGCAGATGAGCGAGCAGACCCAGGCGATGTGCTTTATGGCCGGTGCTAACTCGATTTTCTACGGCTGCAAACTGCTGACTACGCCGAACCCGGAAGAGGATAAAGATCGGGTGCTGTTCCGTAAGCTGGGCCTGAATCCGCAGCACAGCCATACCGACCACGGCGATCAGCAACAGCAGCAGCAGCTCAGCGAGCAGCTGATGCACGCTGACACTGAACAGTTCTATAACGCGGCGCTGTAATGAGCTGGCAGCAACGACTGCAGCAGGCGCTCGTGCAGCGGCGGGCGGCCGATGGCTGGCGGCAGCGACCGGTGATCGATCACCAGACCACCCGCACGTTGCAGAGTGGCGGACGGACCTATCGCCATTTTTCCAGCAACGACTACCTCGGTTTAACGCAGCATCCGGCGGTGATTGCCGGCTGGCAGCGCGGCGCAGAGCAGGCGGGAGCCGGGGCCGGTGCATCCGGTCACGTCACCGGTTATCACCGGCAGCATGCGGAGCTGGAAGCGCAGCTGGCTGACTGGCTCGGCTATGACCGGGCGCTGCTGTTTATCTCTGGTTTTGCGGCGAACCAGGCGGTGATCCATCTGCTGGCAGAGGCTGACGATCGCATCCTGGCGGATAAGTTAACCCACGCTTCGCTGCTGGATGCCGCCAGCCACAGTCCGGCGCAGCTGCGCCGTTTCACGCACAACAGTCCGGCGAGTCTGGCGGCGCGGCTGTCCTCGCCCTGCAGCGGTGAAACGCTGGTGGTAACCGAAGGCATTTTCAGCATGGATGGCGACAGTGCGCCGCTGGCGGCGATAGCGACCCAGACCCGGCAGGCCGGGGCCTGGCTGCTGGTAGACGATGCGCACGGTATCGGCGTGGTGGGCGAGCAGGGGCGCGGCAGTTGCTGGCAGCAGGGAATCAAGCCTGAGTTGCTGGTGGTCACCTTTGGCAAAGCCTTTGGCGTCAGCGGAGCCGCGCTGCTGTGCGACGCACAAACCGCCGACTATTTCCTGCAGTTCAGCCGTCATCTGATCTACTCGACCGCCATGCCCGCCGCCCAGGCG
>MIEI01000068.1 GCA_002095305.1 Pantoea brenneri | reverse complement strand
GTTGTTCGGCAGGCGCAACCAGTAAATTGCATAAAAACAACCGTTCGCTGCATTCCACAGCAAAAGCCTCTGTTATACGCAGTTACGCACAAACTTATCCACATTCATCGGCCGCAGCGAATTTAGGCGAGCATCACGCAAACGTTTTCGCTACAATGCCCGGCGACGTAACGGACGCCCCTTTTCGGGGCGTTACCTGAAGTTTTCGATCTTTTCTTCTTATATAAGCAAAGGAAGGATCGTTAAGCTTGATGTAACGCTCTTATATACGCGAAACAAAGCCAAGGGATAAAACCACCATGCAACAACGTCGTCCTGTACGCCGCGCTCTGCTCAGTGTGTCTGACAAAGCCGGTATCCTCGAATTTGCTCAGGCGCTCGCTGACCGCGGTGTCGAGCTGCTCTCCACAGGTGGCACGGCTCGCCTGCTGGCGGATGCGGGCCTGCCTGTCACTGAAGTCTCTGACTACACCGGCTTCCCGGAAATGATGGATGGACGCGTCAAAACCCTGCACCCGAAAGTGCACGGCGGCATTCTGGGCCGTCGCGGCCAGGATGATGCCATCATGGCGCAGCACGACATCAGCCCAATCGATATGGTGGTGGTAAACCTGTATCCCTTTGCCCAGACGGTGGCACGTGAAGGATGTTCGCTGGAAGATGCCGTTGAGAACATCGATATCGGCGGCCCAACTATGGTGCGCTCCGCTGCAAAGAACCATAAAGATGTGGCGATCGTAGTGAAGAGCAGCGACTATCCGGCTATCGTGGCCGAGATGGATGCGAATCAGAACGCCCTGACCCTTGAAACCCGCTTCGACCTCGCCATTAAAGCCTTCGAGCATACAGCCGCCTACGACAGCATGATCGCTAACTATTTTGGATCGCTGGTGCCGGCCTATCATGGCGAACGCGGCCAGCCAGCCGGTCGCTTCCCGCGTACCCTTAACCTGAATTTCATTAAAAAGCAGGATATGCGCTATGGCGAAAACAGCCATCAGGATGCGGCCTTCTATATAGAAGAGAATGTGGCGGAAGCGTCCGTCGCTACCGCACAGCAGGTTCAGGGCAAGGCCCTTTCTTATAACAACATTGCCGATACCGATGCGGCGCTGGAATGCGTAAAAGAGTTCAGCGAGCCGGCTTGTGTCATCGTTAAACATGCTAACCCGTGCGGCGTCGCGGTCGGTGATTCTCTGCTGACGGCCTATGAGCGTGCCTGGCAGACCGACCCGACCTCCGCATTCGGCGGCATCATCGCCTTTAACCGCGAGCTGGATGAAGCAACCGCGCAGGCCATTATCAGCCGTCAGTTTGTTGAAGTGATCATTGCGCCTGCAGTTTCCGAGGCGGCTCTGAAAATTACCGCGACCAAACAGAATGTCCGGGTGCTGATCTGCGGTCAGTGGCAAAACCGGGTGGCAGCGCTGGACTTCAAACGGGTTAATGGCGGCTTACTGGTGCAGGATCGCGATCTCGGTATGGTCGATGCCAGCCAGCTGCGCGTGGTCAGCAAACGCCAGCCAACGGAGCAGGAACTGCGTGATGCGCTGTTCTGCTGGAAAGTGGCGAAGTTCGTTAAGTCTAACGCCATTGTTTATGCGCGCGATAATATGACTATCGGTATCGGCGCTGGCCAGATGAGCCGCGTCTATTCCGCTAAGATTGCCGGCATCAAAGCGGGCGATGAAGGGCTGGAAGTGAAAGGCTCGGCGATGGCGTCTGACGCCTTCTTCCCGTTCCGCGACGGTATTGATGCGGCAGCGGCGGTAGGTATCAGCTGCGTGATTCAGCCTGGCGGCTCGATCCGTGATGACGAAGTGATCGCCGCAGCCGATGAACACGGCATAGCGATGATCTTTACTGATATGCGCCACTTCCGCCATTAATCGTTTGGAGAGTTACAGATGAAAATTTTAGTGATTGGCAATGGCGGACGTGAGCACGCATTAGCCTGGAAAGCTGCACAGTCTCCGCTGGCGGAAACTGTGTTTGTGGCACCGGGCAACGCTGGCACCGCATTAGAGCCGGCGCTGCAAAATGTGGCGATCGCCGCCACTGACATCCCTGCCCTGCTGGCCTTTGCACAACGCGAAGCCATCGATCTGACCATCGTCGGCCCTGAAGCGCCACTGGTGGCGGGCGTGGTCGATGCGTTTCGCGCTGCCGGCCTGAACATTTTTGGCCCGACCCAGGCAGCCGCTCAGCTGGAAGGCTCAAAAGCCTTCACCAAAGATTTTCTTGCCCGCCATCAGATCCCGAGTGCCGAATACCAGAACTTCACCGAGGTTGAGCCTGCGCTGGCCTATCTGCGTAAGAAAGGCGCACCGATCGTCATTAAGGCTGACGGTCTGGCTGCGGGCAAAGGCGTGATTGTGGCGATGACGTTGCAGGAAGCGGAAGCGGCGGTTCAGGATATGCTGGCCGGCAATGCTTTTGGCGATGCCGGCCACCGGATTGTGATCGAAGAATTTCTCGACGGTGAAGAAGCCAGTTTCATCGTCATGGTCGATGGCGAGCATGTCCTGCCAATGGCCACCAGCCAGGATCATAAACGCGTCGGCGACGGCGATACCGGCCCGAACACCGGCGGTATGGGCGCCTATTCTCCGGCACCGGTGGTTACCGATGAGATCCACCAGCGGGTGATGGATCAGATTATCTGGCCAACGGTGCGTGGTATGGCCGCTGAAGGTAACGTCTATACCGGCTTTCTCTATGCCGGCTTGATGATCGATCAATCCGGTCAGCCTAAAGTGATCGAATTTAACTGCCGCTTCGGCGATCCGGAAACTCAGCCGATCATGCTGCGTATGCAGTCGGATCTGGTCGATCTTTGCCTGGCAGCCTGTGCCGGCACGCTGGATCAGAAAACCTCTGAGTGGGATCCACGGCCGTCACTGGGCGTGGTGCTGGCGGCGGGCGGCTATCCGGGCGATTACCATCAGGGCGATCAGATTCACGGTCTGCCCCTGGAAGAGGTTGAGGATGGCAAGGTATTCCACGCCGGAACTCGCCTGGAAGACGATTTAGTGCTTACCAACGGTGGCCGGGTACTGTGCGTTACCGCGCTGGGCGACGATGTGGCGGCGGCCCAACAGCGGGCTTATCAGCTGGCTCAGCCGATTTCCTGGCAAGGCAGTTTCTGCCGCCGCGATATTGGCTACCGCGCTATTAACCGCAAATAAGTCAAAGGGGCACAGTGTGCCCCTTACTCCTGCGCTTACATATCCTCTTCTTTCGGCTGCTGTGCGCAGTCATCCTGCTGGCTTACCCGCAACAGTTGCACCCCTTCCGGCGCTTCCAGCCATGAAACCATCAATGGCGAGGCCGACCCACGCTGCTGCTGCGCCAGCGTCCGTAAGGCATCGCTATCGAAGGCGGGCCTGACCTGCTGGCCTTCACAGCTTTCGATCAAATTGCCGCCCTGCCAGTGACCCTGCCGCAGGAATATCCGGCCGCTGAGCAGCGCGTCACTAACGTGGCGCATCCGCTGGGCGTCGAACTTATACAACTCAACCGCATCCGGACTGACCGCTTCGCGCCGGCCAGCCAGCTGGCGCTGCATAAAGTTAAGGCCGCCTTCCTGGTCAAACCGTAAGGTGACGTCATCGGGATGCTCGCCTTTGACCTGACGATGAACGCTGATTAACGCCTCTTCCAGCCAGATGTAATCGGTAATTTCCCCTTCACCGCTGGCGAACGGGGTAAAAATGGTGCGGATATGGACCGACTGGTGATCGTTATTCTTGCGCCAGATGCGCACGACGCCACGGTCAGCAAGATAACCACTGGCAGAGAAAGGAGGAATATCGGATGTTGAGCTGCAACCGAAAAGCAATAAGGAGAGAGACAGGGCGGAAAAACGCTGAAGCAGCGTGGTCATGATGGCAGGCCCCTTAAACAAAAGGGGCGAATCGCCCCCTGTTTTAAAGCTTAACCGCAGTGCGACGTCTTACTTAACGGCGTCTTTCAGCGCTTTACCAGACACGAATGCCGGTACATTTGCTGCAGCGATTTTGATCTCTTTGCCAGTCTGCGGGTTACGACCGGTACGCTCAGCGCGGTGGTTCACTTTAAAAGTACCAAAACCAACCAGTTGTACAGCATCACCATCTTTCAGAGACTCAGTGATCGCAGCCAGAGTAGATTCCAGCGCTGCCTTTGCCTGGGTTTTAGACAGGTCAGCTTTTTCTGCGATCACATCAATCAGTTGAGTCTTGTTCATAAGTTATCCTTAAAGTGTATTTATCGCTTGCTAAGCAACGAGTGCGAGGGAAAAGCCATATTCTGGCACTCTTCAGCCTGCACGCACCGATAGCCACAATTTTCAGCCCCCCAAATGTAGACCAGAGAGGGGGCCGATGTGAAGCCTCCAGGCGCGCTAATTCGGGCCTGAAGTCACGTTTTGTCGCCTTACTGCTGGAAATTTATACCGATGTTGCTAATTCCCGCTTCACGCAGGTCCGATCGCAGGCCTTTGATTAATTCAAGGTCACGCTCTTCGCACTCGGCAAGCAGGCGGAAAATCTCCCATTGAAGGTCCCATTCATCAATGATGGCCGGGTTTTCACGAAGCTCTTCGTCGGTCATTTCGCGTCCAGCCTGGGTCATTTCCAGCATGGCAACGGTAGTAATTGAGGTCTCGCTGACTTCAATCGCGTGCTCAAGTGTGTCGCCGCTCAGCTGCGCATGAACCACTTCGCTTAATGCCACGCAGGCATCAATCGCCGGATACACACCGTAAACCTCAAACGCATCACCATCAGGAATGGCAGCTTCAAGTTTTTCCAGCTGGCTGTCGAAGTTGATCTTCGCATCTTTGACCGTCAGGTTTTCCCAGATCAGATCAAGAATGCGGCGATAGAGTGCCGGATCGGCAAATTCGGTCTGCTCGCAGAATGCCCGATAATTCGGGTACATACGCTCACACAGGCAGGCCATAAAAGTAAGATGCTGCCAGCTTTCCAGCTTCGCCAGACGCAGATGAACGGGATTTTGTAACATAAAGGTGGCTCTTATTCGTTTCGCTGGCGGCAGTGTAACTGCAAAAGCGCAGCACAAACAGTGTTAAAGCGCGTTTTGCCAGCGCTGGAAAGCGGTTCGGTTCGAGGCAACTGCGTCGGCCCAGCGGGTCGGTTCCGGCAGCCGGTAACCACGCGTACAGTTTTCGACCCACTGCAGCGCGGTATCCAGGCTGACACGATGACCGGTGGCGACAAACAGCGGATTGCAACGCTGCTTGCTGCGCCACACCCAGCCTATCTGTTCGCCTTTGTCGATCAGTGGCTGACGACTGCCAGGCTGCGCATCCAGATCGGCAAACCGGCCACACAGACGACTTTTCGCGACACCAATGGTGGGCACATCGACCAGCAGGCCAAAATGCGACGCAACGCCGAGCCGTCGGGGATGGGAGATACCGTGACCGTCGACAAACAGCAGATCCGGTTTTTGCTCCAGCATCTGCCATGCGGCCATCAACGCCGGATACTCACGGAAGGAGAGAAAGCCGGGAATGTAAGGCATGGTGGTATCAATACGCGCAATGCGATGTTCCACCAGCGTTAGCGAAGGCCACTCAAGCACTACCAGCGCCGCCCGGGTGACGGCACCTTCCTGTTCAAATCCGACGTCCGCCCCGCCAATAAAGCGCGGCGGCAATACGTCAAAGTCATCTTCACGCACCACATCAGCGGCGCGTTGCAACTGCTCAGCGCGAAGTGCGGCAATATCCATGGTTACTCCTGATGGAAAGGACGCGATAAACGGTGCACCGCTTCAACAAACACGCCCGCATTTTCCGGCGGGACATCCTGATGAATACCGTGACCGAGATTGAAAACATGACCGGTGCCATTGCCAAAACGCTGCAGAATCCCGGCCACTTCCTGTTCAATACGGGCGGGTGGCGCATAGAGCATTGAAGGATCCATGTTGCCCTGCAGCGCAACTTTGTCACCGACACGGCGGCGTGCATCGTCGATATCTGTGGTCCAGTCGAGGCCCAGCGCATCGCAGCCGGTTTCGGCCATCGCTTCCAGCCACTGCCCGCCCCCTTTGGTGAACAGGGTAATCGGTACCCGACGACCGTCGTTTTCACGCAGCACGCTATCGACGATTTTGTGCATGTAGTGCAGCGAGAACTCGCGGTAATCACGGCCGGTCAGGACGCCGCCCCAGGTATCAAACACCATCACTGACTGCGCACCGGCGCGAATCTGGGCATTGAGATAGAGAATAACGCTGTCCGCCAGTTTATCCAGCATCGCATGCAGCGTGGCGGGATCGGCATACATCATCTTTTTGATTTTGGTGAACGCTTTGCTGCTGCCGCCTTCCACCATGTAGGTGGCCAGCGTCCACGGACTGCCGGTAAATCCGATCAGCGGCAGGTCGCCGTTCAGGCTTTTACGGATGGTGCGCACCGCGTTCATTACGTAACCCAGTTCCATTTCCGGATCGGGCACCGGCAAACGCTCTACATCTGCCCGGCAGGTAATCGGATGCGAAAAGCGCGGACCTTCGCCGGTTTCGAAATAGAGGCCCAGGCCCATCGCATCAGGGATAGTCAGGATGTCACTGAAGAGGATTGCAGCATCCAGCGGATAGCGGCGCAGCGGCTGCAGCGTCACCTCACAGGCCAGCTCAGCATTTTTACACAGCGACATAAAGTCACCCGCTTCGGCGCGCGTCGCTTTGTATTCTGGTAAATAACGTCCGGCCTGGCGCATCATCCACACTGGCGTTACATCTACTGGCTGACGTAACAGGGCACGCAAATAACGATCGTTCTTCAGTTCACTCATTTCATTACTCTCTCAATTTCAGGCGTGTAGTGTAGCACTTTCACGCTTCGGCGCGGCACAGGGCGACGGTATCTTCAATCAGGCGACGCGCCACGGTGCCCGGTGGCGGCAGCAAGGGCAAGGCATCAAAACGGAACCAGGCCGCATCCAGCAACTCTTTGCCGTCATGTTGCAGATCGCCACTATCATATTCCGCCATAAACGCCGTCATCAGCGATTGCGGGAATGGCCACGGCTGGGAGGTGACGTAGCGGACATTTTTGACGCGGATATTACTCTCCTCCATCACTTCACGTGCCACCGCCTGTTCCAGCGTCTCGCCGACTTCGACAAAGCCAGCCAGTACGGTATAGACGTTATTACGATGACGGGCGTGATTCGCCAGCAGGATCTCATCGCCACGCCGGATCGCCACGATAATGCAGGGCGCAATCTGCGGATAATATCGCTCGCGGCAATGACTGCACAGGCAGGCAAACTCATGTTTGCTGTGGTGCATTTCGTGACCACAGTAGCCACACCAGCGATGGGAACGGTAGAACTCCGCCAGCTGCACGCCGCGTCCCGCCAGCTGAAACAGCCCCACATCCAGATCGATCAGTTGCCGTACCGAAAACATGCTCTCTGCACGTGGCTCGCAAATCAGCCAGACTTTTTCCCCCTGCCACTCGCCAATCTGTCGGGCTTTGGTACCCGTCAGACCGAAATTTTCGGCGCTTCCGTGGGGTAAATCACCTTGCGGCAACCAAAGTTTCTGCTCGTGGCTGACAATCCACCATCCAGCGTCTACGCTTGAGATTTCGCATTGCATTTATTTCGTCATCCTTAGCGTCAACTCGCACGCTGAAGTCCTGATGTTAAGTGTGTAGATGAACAACTATAACTCACATGGAGTTAGATATGCTTAACCAGTTAGACGTCCTGGCCGAACGCGTAGGTGGCAGTAACGAACTGGTCGATTCGTGGCTGGAAGCCCGTCGCCAGCTGTTAGTAACCTATTACCATCTGGTCGGACTTAAACCGAATAAAGAAGCTCTGACCCGCCTTGATGAGCAGGCGCTGGATAACTTTTGTCATGGCCTGGTCGATTATCTTTCCGCCGGTCACTTTAGTATTTATGAACGCATCATCAGTGAGATGAGTGGTGACAGCCCGATGATCGCGGCGGCCCAAATCTATCCCCCGCTGGAAGCCAACACTGAGCGCCTGATGCAGTTGTATGATGGCCATCTGCAGCAGGCGATCGATGATGATAACTGCATGACGTTCCAGCAGGCGCTATCTGAAGTCGGTGAAGTGCTGGAGGCGCGCTTTACGCTGGAAGACAAGCTGATCCAGCTGGCGTGGGATAACCATCTGGCACCACCGCCGGTGGCCAATGACAGCCAGATTGCTCGTCCGGCATAAGGTTAAACGCAGGTAAAGGGGTTGTGATTCAGTTGCAGCCCTTTTATGCTGAAGGGGTTCTGATGGCTGAGGCCAGAAGAACCCATTTTTTTCTGTTAGAACGTTAAGGTTTTTCGTCTTCAGCGGGCGCTCTGCCAGCCGCAGCGTAAAACCGCATTCTTGTCGGAGTGCCCAGTTGGGCTGAGACCGTTAATTCGGGATCCGCGGAACCTGATCAGGTTAGAACCTGCGAAGGGAACAAGAGTAAATATTGTCGGTACGCCAGTCTCTTGCACTGCCCGTGCTGTTACTCCTTCCGAACTCCGGACAAGCATCATTCCCACTCAACTGGAAGATTGCTATGTCTGACCCAAAAATGACCCGTCGTGAACAGCGTGCCCTGGCGCAGGAATTTATCGATTCACTGCAAGGCGGCAGCGCATTTCCCCGTTCTGAACGCATCTGGATTACCGGCAGTCGGGAGGATATTCGCGTACCGATGCGCGAAATCAGGCTCAGTCCGACCCCGGTCGGCGGCAGTAAAGATCAGCCACTTTATGAGCAGAATGAGGCGGTGCCGGTCTATGACACCGCCGGTGCCTATGGCGATCCCGCCGCGCAGATTGATCTGCATCGCGGGCTGACAAAGCTGCGGGCAGGTTGGATCGAAGAACGCAATGATAGCCAGCCACTGCCACAGCGCAGTTCAGACTATACCCAGCAGCGTCTGGCGGATGATAGCCTCAATCATCTGCGCTTTGACGCGCTGCCCACGCCGCGTCGCGCCCTTGCTGGCCGTTGCGTCACGCAGATGCATTACGCCCGTCAGGGCATCGTGACGCCGGAGATGGAGTTCATCGCCCTGCGGGAGAATATGGGCCGTGAGCGAATTCGCAGCGAGGTGTTACTGCAACAGCACCCGGGCCACAGTTTTGGCGCGCATTTGCCAGATAACATCACCCCGGAGTTTGTGCGTCAGGAGGTGGCGGCTGGCCGGGCGATTATTCCCGCCAACATTAACCATCCTGAATCGGAACCGATGATTATCGGGCGTAACTTTCTGGTCAAAGTGAATGCCAACATCGGCAATTCAGCGGTCAGCTCGTCGATTGAGGAGGAGGTAGAAAAACTGGTCTGGTCGACCCGCTGGGGCGCCGATACGGTGATGGATCTCTCTACTGGCCGTAATATTCATGAAACGCGCGAATGGATTTTGCGTAACAGCCCGGTGCCAATCGGCACAGTGCCGATTTATCAGGCGCTGGAGAAAGTGAACGGCGTGGCCGAAGCGCTCAACTGGGCAGTATTCCGCGATACGCTGCTGGAACAGGCTGAACAGGGAGTCGACTACTTCACCATTCATGCGGGCGTACTGCTGCGCTACGTGCCGATGACGGCAAAACGGCTGACCGGGATTGTCTCACGCGGCGGATCGATCATGGCGAAATGGTGTCTGTCGCATCATCAGGAGAGCTTCCTCTATCAGCATTTCCGCGAAATCTGTGAAATCTGCGCGGCCTACGATGTCTCACTGTCGCTGGGCGATGGCTTGCGTCCAGGCTCGATTCAGGATGCTAACGATGAAGCGCAGTTCGCCGAACTGCGAACGCTGGGCGAGCTAACGCAGATCGCCTGGGAATATGATGTGCAGGTGATGATTGAAGGCCCCGGCCACGTCCCGATGCATATGATCCGCCGTAATATGACAGAGCAGCTCGATCGGTGTCACGAGGCCCCCTTCTATACGCTTGGTCCCCTCACCACCGACATTGCGCCCGGCTATGACCACATTACCTCCGGTATCGGCGCCGCAATGATTGGCTGGTTCGGCTGTGCGATGCTGTGTTATGTCACGCCCAAAGAACATCTTGGTCTGCCAGATAAGGAGGATGTGAAGCAGGGTCTGATCACTTATAAAATCGCCGCTCATGCCGCCGATCTCGCCAAAGGCCATCCGGGCGCGCAGATCCGGGATAACGCGATGTCAAAAGCGCGCTTTGAATTCCGCTGGGAAGATCAGTTCAATCTGGCACTCGATCCGCATACGGCGCGCGCGATGCATGACGAAACATTGCCTCAGGCGTCCGGCAAGGTGGCCCATTTCTGCTCAATGTGCGGCCCTAAATTCTGTTCAATGAAAATCTCTCAGGAGGTACGGGATTTTGCCGCAAGCCAGCAAGCCAGCGCGCAGCCGATTGAGGTTGGCATGGCACAGATGTCTGAACAATTTCGCAGCCGTGGTGGTGAGCTTTATCATCCGGCAGATGCCATGAAGGAGGAGTAACTATGTCCGCATTTCCTGCTACTGTGTCGCGTCTCGGCCTGTATCCGGTAGTCGATAGTGTTGAATGGATCGAACGCCTGTTAGATGCCGGCGTCCGTACCCTGCAACTGCGCATCAAAGATCAGTCGGACGAGGCGGCAGAAGCGGCCGTCGCCCAAGCCATTGCGCTGGGCAAACGCTACGATGCGCGCCTGTTCATCAATGACTACTGGCGGCTGGCGATAAAGCATCAGGCCTACGGTGTCCATCTGGGTCAGGAAGATCTGGCGGTGGCGGACCTGGCACAAATCCGTCAGGCGGGATTACGACTCGGCATTTCAACCCATGATGATGCCGAACTGGATCGTGCGCTGGCCATTCAGCCCTCTTACATCGCGCTCGGGCATATTTTTCCGACCCGCACCAAACAGATGCCATCCGCGCCGCAGGGACTGGCAGAACTGCAGCGGCATCTGGCCCGCCTGACGCACATTCCGACCGTGGCGATTGGCGGTATCTCCGTTGCGCGGGCACCCGCGGTGCTGGCGACCGGCGTAGGCGGCATTGCAGTGGTAAGCGCCATCACCGAGGCAGAGGACTGGCATGAAGCGACGCGTACCCTGCTGGCGCTGGCTGAACCGGCGCAGCCAGCGTGAGTATTGTTGGGTAACAGCGCGCAAAAATAATTAAACTGCTGTAACGGCAGCGATAAATCAGGAATACCGCGCGCAGTTAGCCAATCAGTCACTGGCGCGGTGTCAGACAGCCGTTTAGTGTGGCCTTCGTCAGGTACGGTTACCTGACCAGGGCCAGTTCCCTCCTCTTTCTGGCCCTGCTTCTTCCCTACTTAGCCACCAGCAAATCGGGCGCTAAGGCGGCAGGAAGATCATCATGCTGGCAGGCCTGCATCGCCCGCTCGACGGCTGCCCCTACCCGCGCCACCGCCTGTTCGGTTTGTTCAGTGATCGGCAAGCCGTAGTTTAAGCGCAGACAGTTACGGTATTTGCCCGAGGCGGAAAACAATGAGCCGACGGCGATCTGAATTTTAGATTCACGCAGTTCGCGATTAAGACGAACGGCATCAAAGGGCTCCGGCAACTCAATCCACATCAGGAAACCGCCCTGCGGACGGGACACGCAAATCCCACAGGGGAAGTAATGACGCACCCAGCAGCTGAAGGTTTCATAGTTGCGATGATAGATCTGCCGCATCCGCCGCAGATGGGGTTGATAATGGCCCTGACGAATAAACTCCGACACAGCATGTTGCGGTTGCGTGGCGGTAGAGCCGGTAACAATGTACTTCATATGCAGGACGCGGTCCCGGTAGCGGCCCGGTGCCACCCAGCCAACCCGTAATCCGGGTGCCAGCGTTTTAGAAAACGAGCTGCAGAGCAGGACCCGGCCATCCAGATCTAACGCTTTGATGGTCGGCGGACGCGGATATTCCCAGGCAAGCTCACCATAGACATCGTCTTCAATCACCGCGGCGTCAAAGCGTTGCGCCAGCGCCAGCAAGGCGCGTTTACGCGGTTCCGGCATAATGAAACCCAGCGGGTTATTGCAGTTCGGTACCACCACCACCGCTTTGATTGGCCACTGATCAAATGCCAGTTCCAGCGCTTCCAGGCTGATGCCGGTCACCGCATCAGTGGGGATCTCAATGGCGCGAATGCCAAAGCCGCGCAGCGTCTGCATGATGCCGTGAAAGGAAGGTGACTCAACCGCGATGATATCGCCGGGCTCGCAGACCGCGCGTACTGCGACGGATAACGCTTCATGACAGCCGGTGGTGATCACAATGTCATCAGCGGTAAACTGACAGCCGCTATCGATCGCCAGACGCGCAATCTGTTGTCGCAGCGCGAGCACGCCATACAGGTTGTCATAATTAAGCAGCGCCGTCTCCTGCTTCTGGGCCTGACGGCTAAATGCTTTCCACAGCGGCTTTAGCGTCGGCTGGGTCAGATCGGGCATGCCGCTGCCAAGTTGCAGCACGTCATCTTCCAGACGGCTGTTGATCAACTCCAGTACCGCGTCCCACTGGGTGACTTCAACCGGCCGCTGCGCAGGCCGCGTCAGTGCGGGTATCGGCGGGGTCGCTTTCCGTGATGCCACAAAATAGCCTGAACGCGACTGCGGTGTGATCATCTGCTTCTCTTCCAGCAGGTGATAGGCCTGTTGTACCGTACTGATGCTCACGCCATGTTCGGCGCTCAGGCTGCGTACTGAAGGAAGACGCTCTCCGCTGCGGTATAAGCCCTGTTCAATGCGCTGCGCCAGTAGCGTAGCCAGATGTTCATATCGGGTCATCGTATCCCCTCGTTGCAATTTTTAAAGCCTGAACCAGTACAGTTAGTCACTATTATTACCATTCAGATCGCACTGACAGCAATCTGTATGTTAAATAAAAGTGATTTTTGCGTCTGTATCATACAGCGCTACTTTACGAGAATAGTCCTCAGGCAAAACAATGAGGGCAGCATGATGGGATACGATGAAAATCGCGCAGGCAAACCGTTTACCGGCACACCTTACACGCTGGTGCGTTATCTGTGGCGCAGCTTCAGACGCTGGCAGTGCCGGCGTGAAACCCGCCTTATTTTGTCGAAACTCAGCGACAGCCAGCTAAAAGATATCGGCCTCAGTCGCAATGAATGGAACAAGCTGAACTGAAGACAAAAAAAACCCTGCCGAAGCAGGGTTTTTTATTACGCCAATGACGATTACTCGTCGTTGTTACCGCCGAGACCGGCGTTCAACAATTCGGCCAGGCTGGCTGAGGCTTCATCCGCAGTAACCTGCGGTGCTACCGGCACTTCGCCTGCCGCTTTGCGGCGCATACGATCCTGATGGTAAGCGTAACCGGTACCGGCCGGGATCAGACGACCCACGATTACGTTCTCTTTCAGACCGCGCAGTTCGTCGCGCTTGCCTGCTACAGCAGCTTCGGTCAGGACACGAGTAGTCTCCTGGAACGATGCGGCAGAGATGAACGATTCGGTTGCCAGTGACGCTTTGGTGATACCCAGCAGGTCACGCATGAAAGTGGCACCAACTTTTCCGTTCGCTTCCAGATCGCGGTTAGCAATCTTGATGCGAGAGAATTCAGCCTGTTCACCTTCGAGGAAGTCTGCACTTCCTGCGCTCATGATGGTTGCTTTACGCAGCATCTGACGAACGATGACTTCGATGTGCTTATCGTTAATCTTAACGCCTTGCAGACGGTAAACTTCCTGCACTTCGTTAGTGATGTAACGGGTCACCGCATGCACGCCACGCAAGCGCAGGATGTCATGTGGAGACTCTGGGCCATCGGAAACCACGTCACCACGCTCAACACGTTCACCTTCGAACACGTTCAGCTGACGCCATTTCGGAATCATCTCTTCGTACGGCTCGCTGCCATCCAGCGGAGTAATCACCAGACGACGCTTACCTTTGGTCTCTTTACCGAACGAGATAATACCGCTGATCTCGGCCAGAATAGCCGGCTCTTTCGGACGACGCGCTTCGAACAGGTCAGCAACGCGTGGCAGACCACCGGTAATATCTTTGGTACCGCCAGATTCCTGCGGTACACGCGACAGCGTGTCACCGGCGCTGATTTTAACGCCATCTTCCAGCTGAACAATCGCTTTACCTGGCAGGAAGTACTGAGCCGGCATATCGGTGCCCGGAATCAGAACGTCGTTGCCGTTGGCATCCACAATTTTCAGCGCTGGACGCAGATCTTTACCGCCCGCAGTACGCTCGGCGCTGTCCAGAACTACCAGCGAGGAGAGACCGGTTAAGTCATCTGTCTGGCGGGTAATGGTCTGGCCATCAATCATGTCGGTGAAGCGAATGAAACCGCCCACTTCGGTGATAACCGGCATGGTGTGCGGATCCCAGTTTGCGACGGTTTCGCCCGCTGCAACCTGCTCACCATCACCTTTCGCCATGGTGGCACCGTAAGGAACTTTATAGCTCTCTTTGGTACGACCAAATTCGTCGATCATTTTTAGTTCAACGTTACGCGAGGTGATCACCAGCTTGCCAGCCGAGTTGGTTACCGACTTAGCATTGGTCAGCTTGATGGTACCTTTGTTCTTCACCTGAATGCTGGATTCAGCAGCCGCACGTGATGCCGCACCACCGATGTGGAACGTACGCATCGTCAGCTGTGTACCCGGCTCACCGATGGACTGTGCCGCGATAACACCGATCGCTTCACCTTTGTTGATGATGTGACCACGTGCCAGGTCGCGACCGTAGCAGTGTGCACACACACCAAAGTCGGTTTCACAACCTACTACCGAACGGACTTTCAGGCTGTCTACTGAGTTCAGTTCCAGCACGTCACACCAGTGCTCATCGAGCAGGGTGTTACGTGGAACCAGAATGTCAGCGGTGCCTGGCTTCAGCACGTCTTCTGCCGTCACACGACCCAGTACACGTTCACGCAGTGGTTCTTTAACGTCGCCACCTTCGATGACCGGAGTCATCATGATGCCTTCGTGCGTACCACAATCGTCTTCGGTAACCACCAGATCCTGTGCAACGTCAACCAGACGACGCGTCAGATAACCGGAGTTCGCCGTTTTCAGTGCGGTATCCGCCAGACCTTTACGCGCACCGTGGGTTGAGATGAAGTACTGAAGTACGTTCAACCCTTCACGGAAGTTCGCCGTGATTGGTGTTTCGATGATGGAGCCATCTGGCTTCGCCATCAGACCACGCATACCGGCCAGCTGACGAATCTGTGCAGCAGAACCACGCGCACCGGAGTCGGCCATCATAAAGATGCTGTTAAAGGAAACCTGTTTCTCTTCTTCGCCATGACGGTTGATCACGGTTTCGGTTGAGAGGTTTTCCATCATCGCCTTGGCAACACGTTCGTTCGCTGCTGCCCAGATATCGATGACTTTGTTATAACGTTCGCCGGCGGTAACCAGACCAGACTGGAACTGTTCCTGAATCTCAGCCACTTCGGCTTCAGCTTCAGAGATGATTTCCACTTTCTTGGCCGGGATAACCATGTCGTCGATACCGACTGACGCACCTGAACGGGCTGCGTAAGCAAAACCGGTGTACATGGTCTGGTCAGCAAAGATAACGGTCGGCTTCAGGCCCAAAATGCGGTAACAGGTGTTCAGCATTTTGGAGATGGCTTTTTTACCCAGCGCCTGGTTAACAATTGAGTACGGCAGACCTTGCGGTACGATCATCCACAGAATCGCACGACCAATGGTGGTGTCGATAATGCTGGTTTTCGGAACGAATTCGTCCTGCTCGTTTTTGCTGTATTCAGTGATACGAACTTTAACGCGGGCATGCAGCTCAGCCAGGCCAGCGCGGTAAACACGCTCAGCTTCTTTCGGGCCAGTCAGCACCATGCCTTCGCCTTTGGCGTTCACTTTGTCGCGGGTCATATAGTACAGACCCAGAACAACGTCCTGTGAAGGAACGATGATTGGCTCGCCGTTCGCTGGAGACAGAATGTTGTTGGTCGACATCATCAGCGCACGCGCTTCCAGCTGGGCTTCCAGCGTCAGCGGTACGTGAACAGCCATCTGGTCACCATCGAAGTCGGCGTTATAAGCCGCACAAACCAGCGGGTGCAGCTGGATCGCTTTACCTTCGATCAGAACCGGTTCAAACGCCTGAATACCCAGACGGTGCAGCGTAGGCGCACGGTTCAGCAGAACCGGGTGCTCACGGATTACTTCGTCGAGGATATCCCAGACAACCGCTTCTTCGCGCTCAACCATTTTCTTCGCGGCTTTGATGGTGGTGGCGAGGCCACGCAGTTCCAGCTTGCCGTAAATGAACGGTTTGAACAGTTCGAGTGCCATTTTCTTCGGCAGACCGCACTGATGCAGGCGCAGGTATGGACCTACGGTGATAACCGAACGACCTGAATAGTCGACACGTTTACCCAGCAGGTTCTGACGGAAACGACCCTGCTTACCTTTGATCATGTCAGCCAGCGATTTCAGCGGACGCTTGTTGGAACCGGTGATCGCACGACCGCGACGACCGTTGTCCAGCAGGGCATCTACCGCTTCCTGCAGCATACGTTTTTCGTTACGTACGATGATATCTGGCGCAGCCAGATCCAGCAGGCGCTTCAGACGGTTGTTACGGTTGATCACACGACGATAAAGATCGTTCAGATCCGACGTAGCAAAACGGCCACCGTCCAGCGGTACCAGCGGACGCAGATCCGGCGGCAGTACAGGCAGCACGGTCAGGATCATCCACTCTGGCTTGTTGCCAGACTGAACGAACGCTTCCAGCAGCTTGATACGCTTGGTCAGTTTTTTACGCTTGGTTTCAGAGTTGGTTTCGTTCAGCTCTTCACGCAGCTGCTCGCACTCCTGCTCCAGATCCATGTTTTTCAACAGGGCCTGGATCGCTTCGGCGCCCATTTTGGCGTCGAACTCATCACCGAACTCTTCCAGCGCGTCAAGGTACTGCTCTTCAGTCAGAATCTGGCGCTTCTCGAGGTTGGTCATGCCACCTTCGATTACCACGTAAGATTCAAAGTAGAGCACGCGCTCGATGTCACGCAGGGGCATATCCAGCAGTAAGCCGATACGCGAAGGCAGTGACTTCAGGAACCAGATGTGCGCAGTTGGCGACGCCAGTTCGATGTGGCCCATGCGCTCACGGCGCACTTTAGTCTGGGTCACTTCAACGCCGCACTTCTCACAAATCACACCACGGTGTTTCAGGCGCTTATACTTTCCGCACAGGCACTCGTAGTCTTTTACCGGCCCGAAGATACGGGCACAGAACAGACCATCGCGCTCTGGCTTGAAAGTACGGTAGTTAATGGTTTCCGGCTTTTTCACTTCACCGAAAGACCAGGAACGGATCATGTCTGGCGAAGCCAGCGCAATTTTGATCGCATCAAACTCTTCGGTTTTAGTTTGCGCTTTCAGAAACTTAAGTAAGTCTTTCACGGATTAGCTCCCGTCGGAGTGAGACTCAGGGGCGTCCAACCGAAATTGAACGCCCCATAACCAGTACAATTGCGAGCGCTTAAACCCTGCGCTTTCAGGCGGCGGGGTTGCCCGCCAGCCTGAAGTGGGGGTTACTCGTCTTCCAGCTCGATGTTGATACCCAGCGAGCGAATCTCTTTCAACAGTACGTTGAAGGATTCTGGCATGCCCGGTTCCATCTGATGGTTGCCGTCAACGATGTTTTTATACATCTTGGTACGGCCGTTGACGTCATCAGACTTAACGGTAAGCATTTCCTGCAGGGTATACGCGGCGCCGTATGCTTCCAGCGCCCACACTTCCATCTCACCGAAGCGCTGACCACCGAACTGCGCCTTACCACCCAGCGGCTGCTGAGTAACCAGGCTGTAGGAACCGGTTGAACGCGCATGCATCTTGTCATCAACCAGGTGGTTGAGTTTCAGCATGTACATGTAGCCAACGGTTACCTGACGTTCGAACTGCTCACCGGTACGGCCGTCAAACAGGGTAATCTGACCAGAAGAAGGCAGGCCGCCGAGCTGTAACAGCTCTTTGATTTCGCTCTCTTTCGCGCCGTCAAACACCGGAGTGGCGATTGGCATACCTTTTTTCAGGTTCTCAGCCAGACGCAGGACTTCGTCGTCGGTGAACGTATTCAGGTCAACTTTCTGACGTACGTCGGTACCCAGGTCGTAAGCGCGCTGGATGAACTCGCGCAGTTTCGCGACTTCTTCCTGCTTCTTCAGCATGGCGTTGATTTTCTCGCCGATGCCTTTCGCTGCCATACCCAGGTGGGTTTCGAGGATCTGACCGATGTTCATACGTGACGGTACGCCCAGCGGGTTCAGTACGATGTCAACCGGCGTGCCGTGTTCATCGTAAGGCATATCTTCGATCGGGTTGATCTTGGAGATAACACCTTTGTTACCGTGACGACCCGCCATTTTGTCACCCGGCTGAATCTGACGCTTAACCGCCAGATAAACCTTAACGATTTTCAGCACGCCTGGTGCCAGATCATCGCCCTGGGTGATCTTACGACGCTTACCTTCGAGCTTCTTCTCAAACTCGTGTTTCAGTTCGTCGTACTGCTCTGCCAGCTGCTCCAGCTGGTTTTGCTTGGCTTCGTCAGTCAGACCCAGTTCCAGCCAGCGCTCACGCGGCAGCTTGTCCAGTTTGTCTGCTTCAACGCCACCCGAAATCAGCACGCTCTGGATACGGCTGAACAGGCCCGCTTCCAGAATCTGCAGTTCTTCAGACAGGTCTTTCTTGGCCTGCTTCAGCTGCATCTCTTCGATTTCAAGTGCACGTTTGTCTTTTTCCACGCCATCGCGGGTAAAGACCTGAACGTCGATCACGGTGCCTGACACGCCATTCGGTACGCGCAGTGACGAATCTTTCACGTCAGAGGCTTTTTCACCGAAGATAGCGCGCAGCAGTTTTTCTTCCGGCGTGAGCTGGGTTTCACCTTTCGGCGTAACCTTGCCCACCAGAATGTCACCACCGGTCACTTCAGCACCGATATAAACGATGCCGGATTCATCCAGTTTAGACAGAGCTGCTTTACCCACGTTCGGGATATCCGCAGTGATCTCTTCTGGCCCCAGCTTAGTGTCACGCGACACACAGGCGAGTTCCTGGATGTGAATAGTGGTGAAGCGATCTTCCTGAACCACACGCTCGGAGACCAGGATGGAGTCTTCGAAGTTGTAGCCGTTCCACGGCATGAACGCTACGCGCATGTTCTGGCCCAGCGCCAGTTCACCGAGGTCGGTGGACGGGCCATCTGCCAGCACGTCGCCGCGCTCAACCGGCTCACCCAGAGAAACACATGGCATCTGGTTGATGCAGGTGTTCTGGTTAGAACGGGTATATTTGGTCAGGTTGTAAATGTCGATACCGGCTTCGCCAGCGTGCATTTCGTCTTCGTTAACTTTGATAACGATACGGGATGCATCAACGTACTGCACGGTACCACCACGTTTCGCTACGGCGGTTACACCGGAGTCAACCGCAACCGCGCGCTCCATACCGGTACCAACCAGCGGTTTATCAGCACGCAGAGTCGGAACGGCCTGACGTTGCATGTTCGCACCCATCAGGGCACGGTTGGCGTCATCGTGTTCCAGGAACGGGATCAGTGATGCACCGACAGAAACCACCTGTTGGGTGGAGACGTCCATGTAGTCAACCTGATCGCGACTGAACAGGCTCGACTCGCCTTTGCTACGGCAGGTGACCAGATCATCAACAAACGCACCGTTATCATCCAGAGAGGCGTTAGCCTGAGCGATAACGTAGTTACCCTCTTCGATAGCGGAGAGGTAGTGAATCTCATCAGACACTAAACCGTCGATAACGCGACGATAAGGTGTTTCAAGGAAACCGTACTCGTTGGTCTGCGCATAGACAGACAAGGAGTTGATCAGGCCGATGTTCGGACCTTCAGGGGTTTCGATTGGGCAGACACGACCGTAGTGCGTTGGGTGTACGTCACGCACTTCGAAGCCGGCACGTTCACGGGTCAGACCACCTGGGCCGAGAGCAGAGATACGACGTTTGTGCGTAATCTCTGACAGCGGGTTGTTCTGATCCATAAACTGAGACAGCTGGCTTGAACCAAAGAACTCTTTCACCGCCGCCGAAATTGGCTTGGCGTTGATCATGTCCTGTGGCATCAGGGTATCGAGGTCGCCCAGTGACAGACGCTCTTTAACCGCACGCTCAACACGTACCAGACCGACACGGAACTGGTTCTCAGCCATCTCACCCACTGAACGAATACGACGGTTACCGAGGTGGTCGATATCGTCCACTTCGCCTTTACCGTTACGGATGTCGATCAGCTTCTTCATCACTTCGATGATGTCTTCTTTGCTCAGGATGCCTGAACCTTCGATTTCATCACGAAGCAATGAACGGTTGAACTTCATGCGGCCAACCGCAGAGAGATCGTAACGATCTTCAGAGAAGAACAGGTTCTCAAACAGGTTCTCTGCAGCTTCACGCGTTGGCGGCTCACCAGGACGCATCATGCGGTAGATCTCAACCAGTGCGCTCAGGCGATCGCTGGTTGGGTCGACACGCAGGGTCTCGGAGATATAAGGACCGTGGTCCAGATCGTTGGTGAACAGCGTCTCGATGCGCTTATGACCCGCCTGGCTCAGCTTAGCCAGCAGATCCAGCGACAGCTCCATGTTGGCAGCAATGATCAGCTCACCGGTGCTCTCATCGATATAATCTTTAGAGACCACTTTACCCGCGATATATTCAACCGGGACTTCGATGTGCTGAATGCCATCTTTTTCCAGCTGACGGATATGGCGCGCAGTAATACGGCGTGCTTTTTCGACGTAGACGGTGCCGTTAGCTTCGATATCGAAGGTCGCGGTTTCACCGCGCAGGCGCTCAGGCACCAGTTCCATCTGCAGCTTGTTGTCACGGATTTCAAACACCACTTTCTCGAAGAAGATATCGAGGATTTCAGCGGTGGTGTAATGCAGTGCGCGCAGAATGATACTGGCCGGCAGCTTACGACGACGGTCAATACGGACGAACAGGTTATCTTTCGGGTCAAACTCAAAGTCGAGCCATGAACCACGGTAAGGGATGATACGTGCGTTATACAGCACTTTACCCGAAGAGTGGGTTTTACCCTTATCGCTGTCAAAGAACACGCCAGGACTACGGTGCAGCTGAGAAACGATAACGCGCTCGGTACCATTGATAACAAAGGTACCGTTGTCGGTCATGAGCGGAATTTCGCCCATGTAGACTTCTTGCTCTTTAATGTCTTTTACGGTGCCTTCTGGCGCTTCGCGCTCATAGATCACCAGACGCAGTTTCACGCGCAGCGGTGCCGAATAGGTCACGCCACGGATCTGACACTCTTTCACGTCAAAGACAGGTTCACCTAAGCGATAGCTCACATACTGCAACTCAGAGTTGCCGCTGTAGCTCGCGATAGGGAAGACGGAACGGAATGCAGCTTCCAGTCCGTACTGACCTTCTGGATCTTGCTCGATAAACTTCTGGAACGAGTCAAGCTGGATGGAAAGGAGATAAGGTATGTCCAGAACTTGTGGACGTTTACCAAAATCCTTACGAATACGTTTTTTCTCGGTATAGGAGTAAACCATAGGGTTCCTCAGCTAGCTGACAAGTCGACCCACGCTGTCCGTCCTGACAGGACAGTTCATGCAACACGATTTTGTTTGATTCACTGGCTGCGCGGCAGCAGTGCAATACCTCTTTCTATCACGCTTAAATCATTTCATCGCTGTTGCGAGGGCAGGGAACCCGCACAGGAAAGCGGTATATTAAGTCGTCGATAGAGAAAGATATTGAAGAGCAACAATGGACAAACAGTGTGAAACCCCATTGAGGCCCTGGAGCGCAAAAAGGCTGGTGACCAAAAAGTCACCAGCCATCAGCCTGAAACTACTCAGACTGCAACCCGAGGTTGTCTTACTTAACTTCAACTTCAGCGCCAGCTTCTTTCAGAGCAGCTTCAAGTGCAGCTGCGTCATCTTTGCTGATGCCTTCTTTGATTACGCCAGTTGCTTCAACCAGATCTTTGGCTTCTTTCAGGCCCAGACCAGTTGCAGTACGTACGGCTTTGATTACTGCTACTTTGTTCGCGCCAACAGCTTTCAGGATAACGTCGAATTCAGTTTTTTCTTCAACAGCTTCAGCTGGGCCAGCAGCAACAGCTACAGCGGCAGCAGCAGAAACGCCGAATTTTTCTTCCATAGCAGAAACCAGCTCAACTACTTCCATTACGGACATAGCTGCAACAGCTTCCAGAATTTGGTCTTTAGTGATAGACATGACAATTGTTCCTAAGAATCAGAAAAAGTTTATACGTTAGCAAGTACGAAGAAAAAGAATCTGGCCTTAAGCCGCTTCTTTTGCATCGCGTACAGCAGCCAGAGTGCGGACCAGTTTGCCAGCAGCGGCTTCTTTCATGGTCGACATCAGACGTGCCAGTGCTTCTTCGTAGGTCGGCAGAGTTGCCAGACGGTCAATATTAGCCGCCGTGATCAGCTCACCTTCAAAGGCTGCAGCTTTGACCTCAAATTTTGCATTCGCTTTCGCGAAATCTTTGAACAGACGAGCAGCAGCGCCCGGGTGTTCCATAGAATATGCAATCAGGGTCGGACCAACAAACGTGTCTTTCAGGCACTCAAACTGAGTACCTTCAACGACGCGGCGCAGCAGGGTGTTACGAACAACACGCATGTAAACGCCAGCTTCACGACCTGCTTTACGCAGTTCGGTCATTTTATCAACGGTAACGCCACGGGAATCCGCAACAACCGCTGAAAGCGCGCCTTTGGCTACTTCGCTGACTTCAGCAACAATCGCTTGTTTGTCTTGAAGATTTAATGCCATTAGCTTTTGCTCCTGGATTTGACCGGGGAAGGATTTCCCCGGAACTCACTTCACTTACTCACCCGAAGGAAAATAAGCGCTCGAACACGGTGAGCAGAATCCAGCTAAGAAAAAATTCTTTTGGTTCTGTCACCGTCTACGCAGGGAATTAAGCGGAATATCCGAAGATAAGCTGCTCCTGCGGTCTTGGACGGAGGCCAGGATAAGGCCTGGCTCCAACCTAAATTCTGTTTGATGCAGCAGGGTTCAAAGCGGGAAGGCGATAAACGCAGCGACCGGTTCTGACTCTCTGGTATCGGTTCTGCTATTAACAGAACAACGGGCGTAAGATTCTAGGTGAATTTTTCGCCCGTTTCAAGCAGCAATTAGTTTGCTGTTGCGTTCAGACCAGCCTGGTCAACGGCAACGCCGGCGCCCATGGTGGTTGAAAGGCTAACTTTCTTGATATACACGCCTTTCGCCTGAGATGGTTTGGCTTTTTTCAGCGCAACCAGCAGAGACTCCAGGTTTTCTTTCAGTTTGTCAGCGTCGAAGTCCACTTTACCGATGGTAGTGTGGATGATGCCGTTTTTGTCGTTACGATAACGAACCTGACCCGCTTTAGCATTCTTAACTGCTTCAGCAACGTTAGGGGTTACAGTACCGACTTTCGGGTTTGGCATCAGGCCACGTGGACCCAGAACCTGGCCCAGCTGGCCAACAACGCGCATTGCATCCGGAGAAGCAATAACAACGTCAAAGTTCATTTCGCCTTTCTTGATCTGATCGGCCAGGTCTTCCATACCTACCAGCTCAGCGCCTGCTGCTTTAGCAGCTTCAGCGTTGGCGCCCTGGGCGAAGACAGCAACACGTACTGAACGACCAGTACCGTGTGGCAGAACGGTCGCGCCGCGCACGTTCTGATCAGATTTACGAGCATCGATGCCGAGGTTTACAGCAACGTCAACGCTTTCTACGAACTTAGCGGTAGCCAGTTCTTTCAGCAGAGCGATCGCTTCAGCAATGTCGTACTGCTTGGTCGCGTCAACTTTGTCGCGAATTACGGTCATGCGCTTGGTCAGCTTAGCCATTTCTTAGTCCTCTACTACCAGGCCCATGGAACGAGCAGTACCTTCGATGGAGCGAGTCATCGCTTCAACGTCAGAACCAGTCATGTCCGCAGCTTTAGTTTCTGCGATTTCACGTACCTGAGCACGAGTCACTTTACCGACTTTATCTTTATTCGGCTTACCAGAACCAGACTTGATGCCCGCTGCTTTTTTCAGCAGTACGGCAGCCGGAGGCGTTTTGGTAATGAAGGTAAAAGAGCGGTCGCTGTATACAGTGATAACAACAGGAGTCGGCAGACCTTTTTCCAGAGATTCGGTCTTCGCGTTGAACGCTTTACAGAATTCCATGATGTTAACACCCTGCTGACCCAGTGCTGGACCAACCGGTGGACTTGGGTTCGCCATACCAGCTGCAACCTGCAGCTTGACGTAGGCTTGGACTTTCTTAGCCATGATATTTCCTCAATTGGGTTATAGCGCCTGAAAAGGCTCCCCGTGATAACGATTCACACGCTGTTGCCAGCGCATAAAAACAAAAGGCGCGAAATTGTAGTTAAATTTCGCGCCTGCTGCAACAGCTAAATTGTGAGCGGAAAGAGGTTAACCTTTCTCCACCTGACCGAAGTCGAGTTCAACCGGTGTTGCACGTCCAAAGATGGAAACGGAGACAGTCAGACGACTCTTCTCGTAATCCACATCTTCAACGACGCCATTAAAGTCAGCAAACGGACCGTCATTAACGCGAACCATTTCACCTGGCTCGAACAGCGTTTTCGGCCGTGGCTTATCGCCAACCTGCTGCAGACGGTTCATGATCGCGTCGACTTCTTTGTCACTGATAGGCGCTGGACGGTCAGAGGTGCCGCCGATGAAACCCATCACGCGCGGAACGCTGCGGACCAGGTGCCAGCTTGCGTCATTCATGACCATCTGGACCAGGACATAACCCGGGAAAAACTTGCGCTCGCTCTTACGACGCTGGCCGCCACGAATCTCAACGACTTCTTCAGTCGGAACCATGACGTCGCCAAACAGCTCTTCCATGTTGTGCAATTTGATGTGCTCGCGCAGCGACTGTGCTACGCGGCCTTCAAAACCGGAAAACGCCTGTACGACGTACCAGCGTTTCTTTGGAGCTTCAGACATCTCAGAACCTCAGGCCAGTGATAAACGATACCAGACGGACCAGAATACCATCCAGCCCCCACAAAATCAGTGACATCACGGCGGTAACCGCGGCAACGATTAACGTGGTGTGCAGCGTTTCCTGGCGGGTTGGCCAGATAACCTTACGCATTTCGGTTCTTGCTTCACGAGCAAAAGCCACGGTCGCTTTGCCTTTGGTCGTTAAAAGCGCAATGCCGCCGGCCGCTGCAATCAGCACAACTACAGCTAACGCGCGCAGAGGCAGTGTCACATCACGATAGAGGTAGTTACCTACGATCGCTGCGAGCAGTAGTAACACCACTACTACCCACTTTACCGCTTCCAGGCCGCGCCCGCTCCCTTGAGCTTCGGTATTCGCACTCATAAACCAACCTGCCACAATAATTCAGAAACTATTCTGCCCCGCAGTGCGAGGCATCCAAACCGAATGAGCTTTTGGGGCGTAACTCGGTATCCTACGCCGCATAACAGAGCCTGTCTCAGCAATGATTATGATCGAAAATCACTGATGAGCCAGGTTCTATGAAGCAGCGTGCAAAAAGGGCATCAAATGATGCCCTTTTCGTGTGCATTGCGTCAAACGTTATCGATAATTAAGCGATAACTTTAGCAACAACACCCGCACCAACGGTACGGCCGCCTTCGCGGATTGCGAAGCGCAGACCTTCGTCCATC
>MIEI01000067.1 GCA_002095305.1 Pantoea brenneri | reverse complement strand
ACCGGCGCTGGGCGCGTCCGGCAACCGTCAGGGCGCGCTCTATCCGCTGCTTAATCAGCACGATCCGGCCATCGCCACCTTTTTTCCGGCGGCGTTCAGCTTTGCCCGCCGCCTCTACGATCGGCTGCCGCTGCCTTACGAACATCACTGGAGCGGCGTGTTGCAACTCGGCTGGGACCAGAAAAGCAGCAAAAAAATTGAACAGATGCTGGCGATGGGGTTACCTGACGACATTGCCTGTGCTGTTGATGCTGGCCAGGCAGAAGCGCTGGCGGGGGTGACGCTCGGCTGCGGCGGGATTTTCTATCCGCAGGGTGGCTGGCTGTCACCGGCCGAACTGACCTCGGCGATGCTGGCCCATGGCGAGACGCAGGGCTTGCGGATCCACTGGCTGCACCGCGTAACCGGGCTGGCGCATGACGGTGAACAGTGGACGCTGTCGTTCAGCGATCGTCCGGCGGTGCGCCATCCGACGGTGGTACTGGCGAATGGTCACGCCATCAGCGAGTTTACCCAGAGTGCGCCTCTGCCGATCTATCCGGTGGCAGGCCAGGTGAGTCACGTTCCGTCGACGCCGGAACTGAATGCGCTGCAGACCGTGCTCTGCTACGACGGCTACCTGACGCCGGTCAGTCCGCAGTTCGCTACGCACTGCATCGGTGCCAGCTATCATCGCGGCGAAACCGCCACCGCGTATCGGCAGCAGGATCAGCAGGAGAACCGCAGCCGTCTGCAACAGTGCCTGCCCGACAGTCGCTGGACCGACACGGTAGACATCAGTGCGGATGAGGCGCGTGTTGGGGTGCGCTGTGCGACCCGCGATCATCTGCCGATGGTCGGCAGCGTGCCGGATTATGCCGCCACGCTGGCGCGCTACGCCGATTTACCGGCACAGCAGGCGGCGGGCAGCGCGATCGCTGATGCTCCTGGCTTTAACGGTCTGTATCTGTTTGGTGCGCTCGGTTCACGCGGATTATGCAGCGCACCGCTGGCGGCTGAAGTGCTGGCGGCACAGTTGACCGGCGAACCGCAACCGGCAGATGCCGCCACGCTGGCTGCGCTGAATCCGAATCGTTACTGGGTCCGAAAATTGCTGAAGGGTAAACCGGTTTAAGCGGGGTTGCGGGCGGCATGCCGCCCTGTACCGTTATGCGGAGAGTTGACGAGCCTGGACAAACAGGTTGTCCCACATTCCGACCACTAAGGCCTGATCACGCGGCGACAACTCACCGGCGGCAATGGCATTTTGCAGACTACGGGTAACCTGAATCTGCAATGCTTCCGGCGTATGTTCGCCCAGTTGTTCGACTTCAGCGACCGCCAGCGTGAGGTGTCCACGCAGATAACCGCTGGCAAACAGCTCATCGTCACTGGCATGCTCAACCATGTCGTCAATCAGGGCCAGAATACGCGCTTCAAATTCTGCGATCATCTCAATTCCTCTTTTGATAATGCCTTGCTGCATCACAGATCGTCCGGCCAGGGAAACTGCGATGCGCTTAATGAAGGCCTGCCATAAAATTCCGCCAGGGCGGCAATAAAACGCGCGGGACGAGCGGGAATGCCCGACGTCAGATAGCTCATGACCTGAGCATGTACCTTACGCTGGAACGCAATGCGATCCGGCTCACAATCCCCGTCGAGATTGTCACAACTGACGTTGAAGGGAAAGCCTGCTGCAACACAAAACATCCATTCAAGCGCCTGCGGCTTCACTTCAACGGCTTCAAACTGACTCTGGGTGAGCGCATCGCGGCCATCCGGGCAGTACCAGTAGCCAAAATCGACCTGTTTGCGGCGCGCTTCACCGGCGATGCACCAGTGAGATATTTCATGCAGGGCGCTGGCATAAAAACCGTGGGCAAACACCACGCGGTTCCACGGCGACTCTGCATCTGCCGGAAGATAGATCGGTTCGTCGTCGCCTTTAATTAGACGGGTCTGAAATTCATCGCTAAAGCAGCGATCAAACAGCGTAATCAGCTGAGTGTAATCGTGTGTTGTGCTCATTGTTATCACGTAATAGTTACGGGTGCAGCGTGGCGAACCACGCCAGAACGGCGCTGCCGTGGCTGTCCCACAGCAATTTAACGCTCATGACGGCGGAGACGATCACCACCATCGGACGGATCAGCTTTTGCCCGCGGGTCAGCACCAGGCGTGCGCCCAGTCGCGCCCCGCAGAACGCGCCCAGCATCATGATCAGACCGGTTCCCCACACCACTTTGCCGCCAAACATAAAGAACAGCAGGCTACCGAAGTTGGAGGTGAAGTTAAGGATCTTGGCATGCGCCGTCGCTTTAGCGAGGTTGTAGCCACAGAGGGTGACAAACGCCAGTGCATAAAAAGAGCCGGCGCCGGGTCCGAAAAAGCCATCGTAGAAACCGATGCAACCGCCGCCCACCAGCGCATAAGCGATGCCGTGCAGGCGACGGGCGCGATCTTCTTCACCAATCCGCGGCATCAGCAGAAACCACAAACCGATAGCAATCAGAAACAGCGGCAACATCTGGCGCAGAATGTCCGCCTGCAGACGCTGAATCAGCACCGCCCCCAGCACCGAACCGAGAAAAGTCATGGCGATATTCAGCCACTGCTCATTCAGCTTCACCGCACCGCGCCGGATAAAGTAGAGGCTGGCTGAGAATGACCCGCCCACCGACTGTAGCTTGTTGGTCGCCAGCGCCTGCGCCGGGGAAAGCCCGGCGGCCAGCAGCGACGGCACGGTCAGCAGACCACCGCCGCCGGCAATGGAGTCAATAAAACCGGCCAGCATGGCGACAAAGAACAGCAGCCCGACCAGCAACGGGCTGATCACGAACCAATCCATGTGATCCCTTACAGTAAATGTTTATCCAGCAGCGCCTGACAGGCAGGCGGCAACGGTGGAGGTTCGCGTTTCACAGGCGCACCGCTACCCGGTTTTTTCGGCAGGAACCAGCTCTGCAACTCTGCGCCACAGCCATCACCCGCCGGCGGCGCAGGCTGATCTTCACAGCCGATGCTGCCGGCCGGACAGCGCAACCGCACATGCATATGGGCGCGATGGGCAAACCACGGGCGCACTTTACGCAGCCAGTCTCGATCCGCGCCAGCATCGGCACACAGCTGTTTCTTGATCGCCGGATTGACGAAGATGCGCGTGACGTCATCGTCTTTCGCCGCCAGCTTAATCAGACTGTCGATCTCCGGCTGCCAGTGACGGGCAATGACGTTTTTATCGCCCGGCCCCACCAGATCCAGCGGCTGCGGCTTCAGCAGCTGCTGCGCACTCCAGCGGGTTTTCGGCAGTTGCAGCCAGATATCCACATCCAGTCCGGTCTGGTGACTGGCGTGGCCGCTACTGAAGCGCCCACCTGCTGCCATGCCCATGTCGCCAATCAGCAGGTTACCCAGCTGCAGATTATGCACCTGGGTGCTGAGACGCTGAATGAACTGGATCAGATCGGGATGGCCGAAGTAGCGCCGCTGGTCCTGACGCATGACCTGATAATGAGGTGAATTCAGCGGCAGCGCCTGGGCACCAATGATACAACCGTTTGCAAAGCCGCCGACCGACTGCGGGGTACCGCTGATCGGCTGCTGGATTTGTTGCCATGGCGTGGCCGCCAGCATCGGGGCGCTGAACAACAGCGTGCTAAGCGTAAGCAGAAGCGCTTTCATGCGATCACCAGCGCGGCACGGGGCTGTTAACGTCCCCATTCTGCGCCCGCTGGCGCAGCAGATGATCCATCAGGACGATCGCCATCATCGCTTCGGCGATCGGCACGGCGCGGATCCCGACGCAGGGATCGTGACGACCTTTGGTGATCATCTCTACTTCATCGCCGTCGCGGGTGATAGTTTTGCCCGGCACGGTGATGCTGGAGGTCGGCTTCATCGCGATATTGGCGCTGATGGTCTGACCGCTGCTGATGCCGCCGAGGATGCCGCCCGCGTGGTTGCTCTGAAAGCCGGTACGGCGAATTTCGTCACGATGCTGGCTGCCACGCTGATTAACCACCGCAAAGCCATCGCCAATCTCGACGCCCTTCACCGCGTTGATGCTCATCAGCGCATGGGCCAGGTCGGCGTCCAGACGGTCGAACACCGGCTCGCCCAGACCCGGCGGCACGTTTTCCGCCATTACCGTCACTTTGGCACCAATCGAGTCACCCTCTTTTTTCAGGCTGCGCATCAGTTCATCCAGCGCGTCCAGCTTGTCTGCATCCGGGCAGAAGAACGGATTTTGTTCGACGATCTCCCACTGTTTCAGCTCACAGGCGATATCGCCGATCTGCGCCAGATAGCCGCGCACCACCACGCCGTGCTTCATCTGCAGATACTTTTTGGCAATCGCACCGGCAGCAACGCGCATCGCGGTTTCGCGCGCCGACGAGCGGCCGCCGCCCCGATAGTCACGCTGACCATACTTTTGTTCGTAGGTGTAATCGGCGTGGCCCGGACGGAACAGATCTTTGATGGCACCGTAATCCTGGGAACGCTGATCGGTATTCTCAATTAGCAGGCCAATGGAGGTACCGGTGGTCACGCCCTCAAACACACCGGACAAAATTTTCACCTGATCCGGCTCGCGGCGCTGAGTGGTATAGCGCGACGTTCCTGGCCGACGACGATCGAGATCGTGCTGAATATCTGCTTCGGTTAGCGGAATGCCCGGCGGCACACCATCAACAATGCAGCCCAGCGCAAGACCGTGGGACTCGCCAAAGGTGGTTACTCGAAAAAATTGTCCGATGCTGTTTCCGGCCATTGTGGTTCCTTGTTACGGTTCGGCGGGCGATGCTTCGCCCCACTTTTAGTCTTTGTAAAAAGAGAAATGATGCTGTGCGTCGACGATCTGCTGACGGGTCAGCATAAATACGCCATCGCCGCCGTTATCGAACTCCAGCCAGGTAAACGGCACATCGGGATACTGTTCCATCATGTGCACCATGCTGTTGCCGACTTCGCAAATCAGCACGCCCTGCTCGCTCAGATACTGTGGCGCACAGGCCAGGATGCGGCGCACCAGCTTCAGGCCATCGCTGCCTGCCGCCAGTCCCAGTTCCGGCTCGTGGTGATATTCGCCCGGCAGATCGTCCATATCTTCCGCATCGACATAAGGCGGATTGGTGACGATCAGATCGTATTTCAGCGCCGGTAACTCGCGGAACAGATCGGCGCGGATCGGCGTAACCTGCTGCATCAGACCATGTTCTTCGATGTTCTGCTCGGCAACCGCCAGCGCATCGCTGGAGATGTCGACCGCGTCAACTTCAGCGTCAGGGAACGCATAGGCGCAGGCGATGGCGATACAGCCGCTGCCGGTGCACATATCCAGAATGTGGCGCGGTTTCTCGCTGATCAGACCGGCAAAGCGATTCTCGATCAGTTCACCAATCGGTGAACGCGGCACCAGTACCCGCTCATCGACATAAAATTCGTGGCCGCAGAACCAGGCTTTGTGGGTCAGATAGCGACCGGAATGCGCTCATTGACGCGGCGAATAACCCGCTCGACGATCAGATGACGCTCACTGGCGGTCAGGCGCGCGTTGCGCATCTCTTCCGGAATATCCAGCGGCAGCCAGAGGGACGGCAGGACCAGTTGAACGGCTTCGTCCCACGGATTGTCTGTGCCATGTCCGTACCAGATTCCGGCAGCGGAAAAGCGGCTGACCGCCCAGCGCAGCATGTCCTGAATGGTGTGCAGCTCGTTCACTGCCTCATCGACGAAAATTTTGTCCACGTAGCCCTCCGCAGGCCATTTGCTAAATCGGCCGATAGTGTGCCATGAAGCCGGGGAGAATTCAGCGCAGCAAGGTGAAAAAGCTGACATTTAATGACACTTAACGGTAAGGTATCGCCATCTGCTGTCTGACAGCCTTTTCTGATATGACCGGCCCGCCATGAGTAAAAAAACGCCCTTGAGCCAGGATGATAAAGCGCTGTTTCGGCAGTTAATGACCGGAACGCGCCAGCTAAAACAGGATACCTTTGTGCACAAGCCGCGGGTGAAAACCCGCGAGGTGCCGGTAAAACGTCTGCTTTCAGAGCAGGCGGATAACAGCCATTACTTCTCGGATGAGTTTCAGCCGCTGCTCTCAACCGAGGGGGCGACGCGTTATGTGCGCGCTGACGTCAGCCACTTTGAATTGAAAAAACTGCGGCGCGGCGACTATACGCCAGAGATATTTCTCGACCTGCACGGCTTAACCCAGCAGCAGGCCAAGCAGGAACTGGGGGCGCTGATCGCCGCCTGCCGCCGTGAGCATCTGTTTTGTGCCAGCGTGATGACCGGCCATGGTAAACATGTTCTGAAGCAGCAAACGCCGCTGTGGCTGGCCCAGCATCCGTGGGTAATGGCTTTTCATCAGGCACCGAAGATGTTTGGCGGCGATGCCGCCCTGCTGGTGCTGATTGAGATTGAGGAGTGGCAACCGCCTGAATTGCCCTGAGAGGAAGGGCCGACGTTTCGGCCCACAGACGTTAAATCGCTTTTGCCAGTTTGCGCGGACTGACCTGCCACAGCAGTTTGCCTTCACTCTGTGCCGGATCAAACTCGACGCAGGCGATAGCGGAAGTGGCGAACATTGGCGGCGCTTCCTGCGGGCAAAGTTCAGAGACTAAATACCCCACCAACGGTAAATGTGAAATCACCAGCGCGGATTTCACCCCTTCATTTGCCAGGGTTTGCAGATAGCACCCCACCAGCCCCGGGTCGCCGCCCGGCGTTAATTCAGGTAACACTTCCTGGCCTTCAGGCAGAGGAAATGCCTCACGTACCGTGGCGAGCGTTTGCTGCGCACGCAGGTAGGGACTGACCAGCACACATTCTATGTCCGGCGTCTGACTGTTAAGCCAGTTCGCCATCTGGCGTGATTCATCACAGCCGCATAGCGTTAAAGGCCTGACTGAATCACTTGCTGCTTCCAGAGCTGCATCGCCGTGACGCATGATAAAAACTTGCATAAAGCACCGCTGTTGTTTGTCGACATCGCCCGACGCATCGCGCCTGACTCTTCACTCTGCGAATGAACGCTGTGTTGTACCCTAATGGCTTCAGTATAGTCAACCGGTTGTTTATTAAATAAGCACTTCTCAGATTCCTGCTGCGGCGCACACTCTGGCGACGCTTTTCTAACCCGCTGAATCGGAGTGGGTATTCCATTTCAGCCAGAAATGTAAAATTTCGTCTATTCTGCGGCGGCCTTAATCAGCGCTTCACACGGCGCGAAACGTTCGCCATGTTGCTGCATTAGCCGGGTTAATCTATGGACCTGCTCCGCCGCGCCCGATTGTTCCATATAATGGAACGGACCACCGAGAAACGGCGGGAAACCGATGCCGAACACCGCGCCGATATCGCCATCCCGCGCGCAGCGAATCACCTGCTCATCCAGGCAGCGCGCCGCTTCGTTCAGCATCATCATCACGCAGCGTTCGGCTATCTGCGCCTCACTCTGTCGCGCCTGCGGCGTAATTTTCAGTAAGGCATAAAGCGATGCATCCGGCTTTTTACGCTGCCAGCGCGGCTGATCGTAGCGATAGAAGCCTTTGCGGTTTTTACGCCCTTTGCGGCCATCATTCAGTACCGCCTCAAACGCAGCAGGCGCGGCAAAACGCTCGCCGTAAGCCTGCTGCAGAATCGGGGAAATTTTGCTGCCGACATCAATGCCGACCTCATCCAGCAACTGGAGTGGACCGACCGGGAAACCAAATTTCACCAGCGCACGATCGATATGCTCAATCGGTTCACCTTCCAGCAGACAGCGCATCGCCTCATTTATATAGGGTGCCAGAATCCGGTTAACGTAAAAACCGGGCTTATCCGCCACCACAATCGGCGTTTTGCCCTGGCTGCGCGCCAGTGCCACGATCGTTACCAGTGTTTCGCTGGAGGTATTCAGATGGGGAATGACCTCCACCAGCGGCATTTTCTCTACCGGGCTGAAATAGTGCAGTCCGATAACGTTTTCCGGCCGCTGCGCCCCGGCAGCGATATCCTCAATCGGCAAGGAAGAGGTGTTAGAGGCAAATATCGTCTGCGGCTGACAGTGTGATTCAATCTCACGCACCATCTGTTGCTTGAGCGCCAGATCTTCAAATACCGCTTCAATCACCACATCACGCCGGGCGAAGCCCTGATAATCAATGCCGCCGGTGATACGGGCCATCTGCTGCTGACGCTGAGCCGGGGTGATCTGACGGCGTTTAACCTTTTTGCTCAGCAGCTCCCAGCTGGTTTTCAGCGCATGGTTTATCCCCTCCAGCGAGATATCCTTTATGCGCACCGGTAACCCGGCGTTGATGGCACTGACGCTGGCGATACCGCCGCCCATCAGGCCGCCACCCAGAATACCGATGTTGTGGACCGGGCGCGGCGTCGCGTCGCCACCCCGTTCTTTTTTCATCGCGGTGGTTGCGAAGAACAGACCGCGTAACGCAACCGATTCTGGCGTCATAGCCAGCTCACCAAAGGCGCGGGCTTCAGCATCATGTCCGGCACGGCTGCCCTGCTCCAGTCCAATGCGCACCACGTCAATAATGCGTTTTGCCGCCGGGTAGTTGCCCTGCGTTTTGGCGGCGGTCTGGCGACTGGCCAGCGCAAACAGCGCCTGACGCGCAATCGGTCCCTGCAACAGGCGATCGCGCAGCGGCAGCGTACGGGCGCTGGCCTTGCCTTTTTTCACCCGTGCGATAGCGGTCTCCAGCAAAATCGCCTGCGGCACCGCATCATCAACCATGCCGAGTTTACGGGCCTGTTTCGCCCGCAGGCTTTTACCGGTCAGGATCAACGGCAACGCCTGCTGCACGCCGATCAAGCGGGGTAACCGCTGCGTGCCGCCTGAGCCGGGCAATAAGCCGAGCTGGACTTCCGGCAAGCCAAGGCGGGTTTTATCATCCAGCGAGCAGATGCGCGCATCGCAAGCCAGCGCCAGCTCAAGCCCGCCGCCGAGGCAGGCACCGTGAATCGCGGCCACTACCGGGAAAGGCAAGGCGGCAAGCATCGCCATCACTTCCTGTCCCTGTTTCGCCAGCGCTTCAGCATCTGCGGCACTCTGACAGCGATCGATCATGCTGATGTCGGCACCGGCGATAAAGTTGTCAGCTTTGCCCGAAATCAGTACCAGACCGGCCAGCTGAGGATCGCGCCGCGCCTCGGCAATAATGGCAGCGATCTGGCCAGCAAATTCCGCTTTAAGGGTGTTCATCTTCTCGCCCGGCACGTCAATGGTTATGACGCCGACGTGATCCAGCCGCAGCTGTAAATGAAAAGCATTCTTCTCCATTATTCGGCCTCCAGAACCATTGCCGCACCCAGACCACCGGCCGCACAGGCGGTAACCAGTCCTAATCCTCCCCCGCGCCGCCGAAGTTCGTTCAGCGTCTGGGTGATCATTCGCGCACCGGTAGCGGCAAAAGGATGGCCATAGGCGATCGATCCCCCCAGTACGTTAAAGCGCTCTTCATTCACCTCCCCCAGCGCATGGGGACGATTCAGCACTTCGCGGGCAAAGCGCTCATCCCGGAACAGTTGCAGGTTACTCAGAGTCTGAGCGGCGAAAGCTTCATGCATATCAATCAGCGTCAGATCGGCCAGCGTGATGCCAGCGCGGTCCAGCGCCACGGGCGAGGCGTAGGCCGGGCCCAGCAGCATATCCTGCTGTACGCCAATCGCGGTAAAGGCATAGCTGCGCAGATAGCCAAGCGGTTGCAGTCCCAACTCACGGGCGCGCCCTTCACGCATCAGGATGACTGCTGCCGCACCGTCCGTCAGAGGCGTACTGTTGGCGGCAGTCACGCTGCCGTGCTGGCGATCAAACGCCGGACGCAGCCGGGCATAATCTTCAGCTTTGGCATCCATCCGCACGTTATTGTCCTGATCGATTGGCTTTTTCCAGGGCGGCACCAGCGCCGCCATCACTTCCTGTTGCAGCACGCCCGATTGCCATGCTTTGGCGGCATGCTGGTGAGAACGCAGCGCCAGCGCATCCTGTGCCTGACGACTGATACCGTGGCTTTTGGCCATCTGCTCGGCGGTGTCGCCCATTCGCAGTCCGGTTGAATACTCGGCCACCGCAGGCGGCACCGGTAGCAGATCACGCGGGCGCAGACGACGCAGAATCTGTAATTTTTGCGACAGGCTGCGCGCTTTATTGAGATCAACCAGGCTCGCGCCAGGGTTTTGCTGACGCCAATCGGCAGCACCGATGACGAATCAGCACCACCGGCGATGCCGGCAGAGATGGTCCCGGCCAGTAAACTTTCACAGACGTTAGCCACCGCCTGAAAACTGGTGGCGCAGGCGCGGCTGACGCTGTACGCGTCGGTATGGACGCTGAGTCCGCTGCTGAGTACGATTTCGCGCGCAATATTCGGCGCTTCGGGCATCTGCACTACCTGACCAAACACCAGCTGCTCAATCACGTCGACCGGCAGTTCGCTGCGTGCCATTAATTCGCTGACCACCATCCGTCCCAGTTCTACCGCCGGAATGCCATGGAAGCCGGTCGCCTGGCGCAAAAAAGGGGTACGTAACCCGTGGGTAATCGCGATGCGTTCGCCATCGCGCGTCAGCAGCGGCTGCGCTTTGCTCATTGTTCTCACCTGTGAATCGGGACTGTGGCATCATTGCCCAAAGAGGTCTGACCTGATCCCAGTGTTAACCACAAGCGGGTGAGTCGCCAATATCGAAAGGGGAAAATTGCGAAGGGAAACACGAAAATGAAAAACACCGCTCTGAAAGCGGCGTCTGGCGGGTTAGCGTAAACCGAGCTGGAAAATCAGGGTTTCTGCCTGGCAGCAGAAGGTGAAATCGATATCGAGCTGTACTCCCTGGTCCACATCGCTGAAGCGTGCCTCAATCAGGCAAGGGTCAGACTCAACTTCACGCGCACGTTCGGTCAGGCTGGCCAGTTTTGCTTCAGCATCAGCGCGCTGTGCAAACCACTCCGACCAGCTGGCAGTGCAATCGGTATTATCCATTACCGTGCCGACATCGACGCAACAGCAGGCTGCCGTTTCGGTCGCACTGCATTTTTTAATGGCATCAGTCATCATTTTCTCCTGACGATAGTCTGGTGGGATAAGCAATTTTATGCGCCAGATTTTACCTCTTCGGTTAAAGATGCGCCATCAACCTGTAGCTAAGTGACGAATATCACAATAAAATTTGATCCAGAACAAACTGGACTGGTTATGCTGTGCTGCGTCGGGTCAGTTTTGTTACGCAGATCGAATTTTAAGCGATCAATCCTGAAATATTTTAAAAACAATATTGCAACATGCACACAGGTCGGACCTATACTCTCCGCACTGGTCTGATATGTGCGATTTACATCAGTCCCTACAATCCGCCGTCCCTTGTTACGCGACGTAATAACGTTAAATAATAATTCACATGAGGTTGTGGTCATGAACCATAAAAACCTGTTTGCAAAGTCAGCCGTGGCGGCTGCAGTGGCGCTTGTCTCTTCACATGTTTACGCAGCTGGGTTTCAGTTAAATGAGTTTTCTTCGATTGGTTTAGGTCGCGCATATTCAGGCGAAGGCGCAATGGGCGATACCGCCGCGTCCGCCAGCCGTAACCCGGCAACCATGGCGTTAATGGATCGTCCGGCGTTTTCCATCGGGGCGGTGTATATCGATCCGGATGTGAATATCAGCGGACGCAGCCAGAGTGGCCGCAGTCTGGATGCAAATAATATTGCCCCGAGCCAATGGGTGCCGAATATTCATTACGTCCAGCCAATTAATGATCAATGGTGGATAGCGCGTCTGCTACCTCCAATTATGGCTTAGCAACAGAGTTTAATAATGGTTACACCGCTGGCGGCTACGGCGGTAAAACCGACCTGATGACCGGCAATTTTAACCTCAGCACCGCTTACCGACTGAATGAACATTTCAGCGTCGGGGTGGGATTTGATGCGGTCTACGCCAAAGCAAAAATCGAACGTTATGCCGGTGAATCAGGCGCAGCGTTACGCATCCCGGCGGATACCCAGGTCGCCCATCTGAAAGGTGATGAGTGGGGCTACGGCTGGAACGCCGGTATCCTGTATGAAGTAGATGAAAATAACCGTTTCGGCTTTACCTACCGCTCAGAAGTCAAAGTTGATTTTGATGGCGATTACAAAAGTAATCTCCCTTCTGCGCTGAACGCGGTTAATAATCCACAGCAGTCCGGCATCCCTTATGGCACCAACGGCTCGACCATTCCAGGCGCGCTGACCCTCAACCTGCCGGAAATGTGGGAAGTGTCGGGCTGGCATAAAGTGGCACCGCAGTGGGCGGTTCACTACAGCATGGCTTATACCAGCTGGAGCCAGTTCCAGGAGCTGAAAGCGACCGGTTCCAACGGTCAGACCCTGTTCTATAAAGATGAAAGTTACCGTGATGCCTGGCGTATCGCGCTCGGGACCACCTACTTCTACGACAAGAACTGGACCTTCCGTACCGGTATCGCCTTTGATGACAGCCCGGTTCCGGCAGATAAGCGTTCGATCTCCATCCCGGATCAGGATCGCCTGTGGTTAAGCGCCGGGACCTCCTACGCGTTTGACGACAATGCTTCGGTCGATGTGGGCATCTCTTATATGCACGGCCAGAACGTGACGGTCAAAGAAGGCCCGTATACCTTTAATTCCGAAGGTAAGGCCTGGCTGTATGGCGCGAACTTTAACTATAAGTTCTGATGCGCAGAGGCCAATAAAAAGGGCGACTCACCGGAGTCGCCCTTTTTGCTGCTATAAAAACCGCACCTTACTGCGCGTCAATATCCTGCAGATCGTCCTGAATCGCGGCTGCGTTCGGGTTCTCTTCCGGTTTGAGCTTGCCACCGCGCGCCAGGAAATCGTGACGCTGGAAGTAGGCGTTGCGAATAAAGGCGTATGGATCGCTTTGCTGTTTGAGGATGGCATCCGAGTCGAGCAGCTGTGCCCGCGTCTCAATCCCTTCCAGCGTCCATTTACCAATCGACATCGGCCAGGTCAGCCAGCCGAGAATCGGATAGAGGGTATCGACGTAGTCGCCACCATCCTGACGGACGGTAAAGCTGCCGTAAGCCGGCAGTTCAACGTAAGGACCATAGCCGACGCCATAGTGGCCCAGCGTGGTGCCGAAACGGTGCGGCTCTTCACGCGCCAGCTCCGGATTAGCTTTACCGGCCACATCAATGAAGCCGCCCAGCCCCAGCACGCTGTTCAGGAAGAAACGGGTGAAGTGAATACCCGCATCACGGCCGTTACCGACCAGAATGGCGTTAACCATGCTGGCGGGTTCTTCGAGGTTACCGAGAAAATTACTCAGGCCGGTGCGGGCTGGCACCGGTACATAGTCGCGCCAGGCGACGGCTACCGGGCGAAGCACATAGGGATCGAGCACGTTGTAGTTAAAGTTGAACATCGTGCGGTTAAAGCCTTCGAACGGATCGCTGCGCTGAGCAGGTTCGTCATTCGCCGGCTTCGAACTGGCACAACCCACCAGAAGAACGCTGGCAACAGCCAGGCTGGTCAGGCGATAATTCATTCCAATCTCCCTGTGCGGATGAAAAAAAGTCTGCTCACCCTTCAGGCGGCAGTCCATTAACGAACCTGCATACCCTCAGCATAGCTAACTTTACGTCAGCCTGGGTGAGACAGGATCTGCCTGAGCGTCGTCGGATCCCGCGCTCAGGGCTGCTGTTGATTTATTTCTACTGCCATCTGCTGATGGCGTCCCAGGGCATAACCGCACTCAGACCAAACCAGTCACCCGAACGCGCGTTGGCACTGCCGTCGCGGGAAATGCGCGCCCGTACCTGAAGCTGATGCTGCGCCGACAACAGGCGATCCGGCATCATCGCATTGCTGTCATCCAGCGTCAGCGATAACGGAAAGTGGCTGAGCGGCAGGCGTTTTACCGCCACCGGCACCGGCGAAACACCGTCAGTGACAGAAATATACAACACTCCGCCTTGCGGTAATATTTTTTCTGCCTGCGGCGTCAGGCTGATACTGAGTGCCAGCTGGCTGCTCTGTTGCCCGGCCGCGGTTTTGGCCTGCTCAATGCTGCGGGCGATCATCACACGCCGCTCATCGTTAGCCGGTAACAGCGTCAGCAGCGTTTGCCAGGCATCAATCGCCTGATCATATTGCTGTTGCTCAAAAGCATTAAACGCCAGCAGGCCCAGAGTACGCAGGTTGTGCCGATCGGCCTTAAGCAATTCGTGCAGCAGCAGCGCCGCCTGGCGGTTATCCTGCGGATCGCTGGAGCGGGTCAGCACTTCGGCGTAATCCTGCTTCAGGCCGGGATCGTTAGGTGCAAGCTGCAAAGCCCGTTCAAACGCCTGGCTGGCGATGCTGGCGTTATTCAGCACCATGCCGAGCCGTCCCAGCATGGTCCAGTCGTTAAGGTTGTCCGGTTCCGACTGCAGTGCACTGCGCAGCCCGAGCTGCAACCGCGCCAGCTCCTCCATCGTCAGCGGCTTCGCCGCCGGGTCCATCAGCCGTGCCCGTAAGGCAGGATAGTCCTGCTGCACCTGCATCCAGCCGGTCAGCTGCGCCAGGCCGCCGACTTTCAGATAGGTCCCCAGCGACACCAGCAGCAGCACAATCAGGCCGGGCAGTAATATCCAGCGGCTGCTGCTGTGCGCCTGTGCGGTCTGGGTGGGCGGAATATCGGCCAGCAGCGTCTGTTGCAGCTCCCGCTCCATGACCGGCCGCTCCGCCACCACGCCCTGCTCTTCATCTTCCGCCAGTTCGCTCAGACGCTGATGATAGAAGCGCTGATTGAGGCGATCGCGATCGCCAGCGCTGGCCTGCCGCTGCCGCCAGCCTGCGGCAAGGAACAATACACAGGCTGCCAGCAACAACAGTAAAAGGGTGATCCAAAATGCACTCATTACGGCTTCCTGTCTGACTTCAGTAGCGCATCAAGACGCTGTTGTTCATCTTCATCCAGCTCGCTGCGGGTTTTACGCTGGCGACTGCGCAGCACGATAACGCATCCGCCCAGCAGCACGAACAGCGCCGGTCCGACCCATAAAATCAGGGTAGACGGCGTAACCGGCGGCTGATAAGTGACGAAGTTGCCGTAACGCGCCACCATGTAATCGATAATTTGCTGACGGTCCTGGCCCTGCTTCATTAGCTGATAGACCTTGAGTCGCATATCCGCCGCAATCATCGCGTTCGAGTCGGCGATGCTGTTGTTCTGGCATTTCGGGCAGCGCAGCGAGGCGGTCAGATCGCGGTATTGTTCTTCCTGCGCCACTGAATCGAACTGCAGGGTATCGATAGACGCCCACAGGCTAAAGCTGAACAGCAGCCCACAGACCAGCAGTAACAGACGCCTCATGCTCCCGCCTCCTTACTGTATTTGATCCACAACGGCTTCACTTCCTGCTGCCAGACGCGCTCATTCAGATCGCCTGCATGGCGATAGCGGATGATGCCTTTGCCATCGATCAGGAAGGTTTCTGGTGCGCCGTAGACGCCGAGATCCAGCCCGAGCATCCCGTTGCCGTCATACAGGCTGAGCGCATACGGGTTACCCAGCGTATTCAGCCAGCTGCCCGCTTTGTTGCGATCGTCTTTGTAGTTCAGCCCGACCACCCGAATGCCCTGCTCCGCCAGGCTATTAAGGTAGTGATGTTCGGCCCGACAGGTCGGGCACCAGGTGGCCCAGACGTTAAGCAGTATCGGTTTGCCGTCGGTCAGCACCTGCTGATCGTAAACTTTACCCGGCTGATCGAGCGCTTCCAGCCTGAACAGCGGCACCGGCTTGCCAATCAGCGCCGATTCCAGTCGGGTCGGATCGTCACCGTCGGCATTGCGCGCCAGCTGCCACAGCAGCGCCGCCGCCAGCAGCAGAAACAGCACTAGCGGGATAAACAGGATTTTCTTATTCATGCCAGCTCCTGAGGGACCGTTTTTTTGCGGGCGCGATAGCGAGGATCACACAGGCAGAACAGGCCACCCAGCGCCATCAACAGGCCGCCGAACCAGATCCAGCGCACAAAGGGTTTGTAATAGATCCGCACTGCCCAGCCACCATCATCCAGCTCTTCGCCTAACGCCGCGTAGAGATCGCGGCTGAAACCGCCGTCAATCGCCGCTTCGGTCATCATGGTGCGTGCGGCAGTATAGAAACGCTTTTCAGCCTGCAGCGTCGCTTCCGGTTTGCCGTTGCGCGTCACGTCGATCACGCCTGAACCGCCGCTATAGTTAGGGCCCTGCAGGTTCTGCACGCCACGAAAAACAAAGTGGTAATGATGAATGTCCACGCTGTCGCCGGCCTTCATCCGCACATCGCGCTCTACGCTGTACTGGGTGCTGAAGGCAATGCCAATCACCGTCACGCCCACGCCAAGATGGCCCAGTACCATGCCCCAGTGACTGCGCGAGAGATGACGCAGCCCGGCAAAGAAGGTATGGCGATGGGTGGCGCGCTCATGCAGTTCCAGCAGCGTCAGCACAATGATCCACAGCGACATCATCAGCCCGACCACGGTCATGGCGGCAATACGATCCTGTAACCACCACGGGATCACTATCGAACCGGCCAGCGTCACGATCAGCGCCAGCGCCAGTCGTTTCGCCAGTTTCTGTGGCTCGTCACGACGCCAGCGCACCAGCGGTCCAATCCCCAGCAGCAGGGCAAACGGCGCCATCAGCCAGCTGAACATGGTGTTAAAGAACGGCTCACCCACCGAGATGCTGCCCAGTCCGAGCTGCTTATGCACCAGCGGCAACAGCGTGCCGAGCAGCACCACCAGCATGGCGGCAATCAGCAAGACATTGTTACCGAGCAGGAAAGATTCCCGTGACCAGGTTTCATTCTGCACCCGGCTACGCACTTTTCCGCCCTTGATAGCGTACAGCAGCAGCGAACTGCCAATCACAATCACCAGGAAGGCGAGGATAAACATGCCGCGCGCCGGATCGGAGGCAAATGAGTGCACCGAAACCAGCACCCCGGAACGTACCAAAAAAGTCCCGAGCAGGCTGAGCGAAAAGGCCGTAATCGCCAGCAGCACCGTCCAGGCTTTAAAGGTGCCACGCTTTTCAGTGACCGCCAGCGAGTGCATTAACGCGGTGCCCGCCAGCCACGGCATGAACGAGGCATTTTCTACCGGATCCCAGAACCACCAGCCACCCCAGCCCAGTTCGTAATAGGCCCAGGCCGAACCGAGCACGATGCCGATGGTAAGAAACACCCAGGCCGCGGTGGTCCATGGGCGTGACCAGCGAGCCCAGGCGGTGTCGAGCCGTCCGGCCATCAATGAGGCAATAGCAAAGGCAAACGCCACCGAGAATCCGACATAGCCCATATAGAGCAGCGGCGGATGGAAGATCAGACCGATATCCTGCAGCATTGGGTTCAGATCGTGTCCATCAATCGGGAAATCGGGCAAGGTGCGGCTGAAGGGATTTGAGGTCAGCAGGATAAACAGCAGGAAACCGAGGTTAATCATTCCCATCACCGCCAGCACGCGTGCCAGCGCATCCTGCGGCATGCCGCGACTGAAGATCGCGACCGCCACGGTCCAGGTACTCAGCAGCAGCACCCACAACAGCAGTGAACCTTCATGGGCGCCCCAGGTGGCGGCGATGCGGTAATAGATCGGCAGCAGGCTGTTGGAGTTGGTGGCAACATAGCTGACGGTAAAATCATTGGCAATGAAGGCCCAGACCAGCAGCAAAAATGCGGCTGCAATCAGCACGAACAGGCCGGCAGCCAGCGGACGCGCCATCGCCATCAGGCGGGCATCCTGGCGCACCGCGCCCCACAGCGGATAGGTGCTGAGCAGCAGTGCAATGCCCAGCGCCAGGCAGAGCAGAAAGGTTCCGATTTCCGGCATCATGATGACTGTTTTCCCGGCTGATACAGCGACTGCGGGCCGTTGTGATTTTTCTTCATCGCGTCTTCAATCTCCGGCGGCGTATATTTTTCATCGTGCTTCGCCAGCACTTCTTTGGCGATAATCCGGTTGCCAGTCTCCAGCACTCCTTGCGCGACCACGCCCTGCCCTTCTCTGAACAGGTCCGGCAAAATCCCTTCAAAACTGACGCTCACCACGCCGCTGGCATCATAAAGTTTGAACGACACCGCAAGCGTGTTGGGATCGCGTTTGACGCTGCCCGGCATCACCATGCCGCCGACACGCAGCCGTTGTCCCGGTTCCGGAACTTCATGCGCCTCGCCTTTGCCATACAGGATCTCACTTGGGGTATAAAACAGATCGATGTTCGAGCGCAGCGCATACATCACCAGCGCCGTGGCCAGGCTGAGGCCGATCAGAATCGCCAGCACGGCATACAGACGATTACGTCGACGGATATTCACAGGCTTTCTCCTGCCGCTTCAGCGGCGGCTTTTTTACTCTTCGCTGTCCGGATGCGACGTTCGCGCGCCTCGCGCTGGCGGATCTCTGCCAGTAAACGGCGTCGTGTCAGCAGGGTATGCAACACCAGACCGATCAGCGGAATTAAGGTGCAGGCGACGGCCAGCCAGACATAGAAGGCGTAACCGCCCATGGCGAAGAAGGCGTGCCATGACGAAAATGCCGGCGTCATGCTTTCTCTCCCTTGTTTGCCACGCCGATCGCCCACGGACGATGGCGTTCGGTTAATAAAATCAGATTACGTAACCGCATCAGGGTCAGGGTGAGAAACAGCAGCAGGTAACCGAGAATCGACCAGCGCAGCGGGGTACGCATCACCGGCGCGATGGCCTGCTGCAGTATGCCGGACGAGCCTGATGCAGGGTATTCCACCACTGTACCGAGAAGTGAATGATCGGCAGATTCACCACGCCAACCAGAATCAGGATACCGGCGGCACGACCGGCAGTACGGCGGTCATCAAAGGCGTGATAGAGCGCAATCACCCCCATATAGATGAACAGCAGCACCAGTTCCGAGGTGAGGCGCGCATCCCAGATCCACCAGGTGCCCCACATCGGTTTGCCCCACGCCGAGCCGGTAACCAACGCAATAAAGGTGAACACCGCGCCGACCGGTGCCATCGCGGCAGAGGCCAGATCGGCCATCTTCAGCTGCCACACCAGTCCGCAAAAAGCGGCAATCGCCATCGAGGCGTAGATGCCCATCGACCACATCGCGGCCGGAACGTGGATATAGATAATGCGGAAACTGTCGCCCTGCTGATAATCAGCCGGTGCGTAACCAAATCCCCAGATCCACCCTAACAGCAACGACGCCAGGCCCGTCACGGCGAACCAGGGTATCAGCCGACCAGACCACTGATAGAGCCGCTCGGGTTTCCCCAGTTGATGTAACGCTTTCCACATATCAGCCACTCACATTTCGGTAAATTATGGGTCGCCGCGCCGGTCAGACGCGGTCATTGCAGGGTAATCCGCAGCGCCGCCGCAGTAGCAAACGGTGACAGGGTGGCGCTGACCAGCAGCATCGCCCCGAGGATCGCCAGATAGCCGCCAATCGGTAAACCCTGCCCGGCGGCCTCAATCGCCGCGCTGGCGAAAATCAGCACCGGAATCGACAGCGGCAGCACCAGCAGGCTCAGCAGTACGCCGCCTCGCCGTAAACCGACGGTTAACCCGACGCCGATCGCCCCGAGAAAACTCAGGGTCGGCGTGCCGATCAACAGCGTTAACGCCATTGCCCACCAGCCATTAAAATCGAGCGATAACAGCAGTGCCGCCAGCGGCGACAGCACAATCAGCGGCAAGCCGGTTACCAGCCAGTGCGCAATCACTTTCCCCAGCACCGTGACCGGCAGTGGCGTCGGCAGCAACAGCAGTTGCTCAAGTGAGCCATCGATAAAATCATCGCGAAACAGCCGCTCCAGCGCCAGCAACGATGCCAGCAGCGCGGCGACCCAGGCGACACCGGGCGCAATGCGCGCCAGCTGTTGCGGATCGGGTCCGATACCCAGCGGAAACAGGGTGATGACGATCAGAAAAAACCACAGCGGATTAACCACATCGGCCCCGCCACGAAAGGCAATACGCAATTCACGCTGGATGAGGCGCAACAGCATCAGATTAACTCCGTCGCGCTCAGGCGAATTTTACGCACCCGCGCCGTCTGGCCGGGCAAGTCCTGATGGGTCGTCAGGATCACCGCCCCGCCGTTATCGGCATGCTGAGCAAATTTCATCATTAATTTTTCGATGCCCGTTTTGTCGATGGCAGTCAGCGGTTCATCCAGAATCCACAAGGTGGCGCGACTCAGCCACAAACGCGCCAGCGCCACCCGCCGCTGCTGGCCTGCCGACAGCTGCGCCACCGGCACTTCTTCGTAACCCAGCAGATCGACGCTTTCCAGCGCAGCAAAAATCTGCGCGTCGTCGCAGTCAGGATGGTAAAAGCGCAAATTTTCCAGTGGGGAGAGCACGGCTTTCACGCCGGGATGATGCCCCAGATAGAGCATCGATGCGTGCCAGCGTTCACGCTGCTGCTGGATCGGCCGATCGTGCCAGCGAATCTCGCCCTGTTCTGCCCGGCTTAATCCCGCCAGCAAGCGCAACAGCGAGGTCTTACCGGCGCCGTTCGGTCCCTCAATCTGCACAATGTCACCTGCTTTGACGCTGAACGACAGCCGATGGAACAGCGTCCGTTCAGCGCGAACACAAGAGAGCGTAATGATTTCCAACATGAAGGGGGAATCGCACCAGCTAAAAAGAGGCCAGGATAATACCATAATGTTGCTGTGGGCCGAAGTCTGCACCGCCGTTGAGACCGACCGTCAGGAGGCGATATGTGCGGTCCGCCACGCTGTTTGCTTAAAAATGCAGCCGCGAAAAAGCTTGTTACGCTTATTCATATCGACCGTTACATTATCGGCAAATAAAAAGCAGCTACGCTTATTACGCCACAGCACTATCACCAGGAGAAAATATGAAGCCTTCATCAGGTAACCAACAGGGTCACAATGACGTTGAAAGCGATGAAAAGGACGAGGGAACGGAAATAGAAGTCGATGAGGAGGCGTTACCTTCACGTGCGGCGGCGATACATGAAGAGATCCGTCAGGATGGGGAAAAAGAGCTGGAGCGCGACGGCATGGCCCTGCTCTGGTCAGCCATTGCGGCTGGATTATCGATGGGCGCCTCGCTGATGGCGAAAGGGATTTTCCAGGTTCATCTCGACGGAGTACCCGGCGCATTTTTACTGGAAAATCTCGGTTACACCTTTGGTTTTGTGATTGTCATTATGGCGCGCCAGCAGCTGTTTACCGAGAACACCGTGACGGCGGTATTACCGGTGATGCATAAACCGACCTGGGGTAATGTCGGTCTGCTGCTGCGTTTGTGGGGCTTTGTGCTGCTGGGCAACCTGATTGGCACCGCGCTGGGCGCGCTGGCGTTTAATGAGATGCCGATTTTTGATGATGCGACCCGTCAGGCGTTTACCAACATCAGCATGAAGGTGATGGAAAACACCCCTGGCGAGATGTTTGCCAATGCGGTGATCTCCGGCTGGATTATCGCCACCATGGTGTGGATGTTCCCTTCAGCCGGCGGTGCCAAACTGGTGGTGATTGTGATGATGACCTGGCTGGTAGCGCTGGGCGATCTGGCGCATATCGTGGTCGGTTCGGTGGAAGTGCTCTATCTTGTGTTTAATGGCAGTATTCCCTGGCACGAATTTTTCTGGCCATTCGCCCTGCCTACGCTGTTAGGTAACATTACCGGCGGCACCCTGATTTTTGCCCTGATCAGCCATGCGCAGATCCGCAATGACATGAGCGAAGCGGCGGTCGCCAAAGCCAAGGCCGATCAAAAAAAGCAGGAGAAGCGCCGTCAGCGTGAAGAGCAAAACGGTTAAGTTGCTGTCGGAATGAGCAAACGCACGGCGTCGTAGTGAATTTCTGCGCCTATCTGCGCTATACTGCGCGCCGTCGTCCTCTTAGTTAAATGGATATAACGAGCCCCTCCTAAGGGCTAGTTGCAGGTTCGATTCCTGCAGGGACACCACATTCTACAGAACCCGCCTCCACCGACACGAACAAAACCCCTTCAGTACTGCGCTCCGCAATCAATCATACTCAACCGACGCGAACCGACACGAATTGACTACGCCGACTTTTTGCGGGCATATTGTGGGCACACCAAAAACTATGCCCGGAATTATGCCCACATGCTGACCGTCAAGCAGATTGATGCTGCACGCCCTAAAGAAAAGTCATATCGCCTGGCGGATTCTGCGGGTCTGTTCCTGTTCATTCCACCGACCGGGAAAAAGGTGTGGCGCCTGCGGTACCGGTTTGACGGGAAAGAGAAGACGCTCGTCATCGGTCCCTATCCGGAGATATCCCTGACTGAAGCGCGCGCCCGGCAGTCTGAAGCAAAGATGAAACTCCTGGCCGGCGTCGACCCTGCAGAACAGAAGCAATCACTCAAGAAGAAAGAGAAGGCGGCGGATGCTGATACCTTCGGCGACATCTTCAAAGAGTGGTATGCCCACAAGTCTAAGGTATGGTCGCCGGGCTACGCTGACGAGCTGCACAGAATGTTCACTGACGACATCCTGCCGATCATTGGTCATATGAAGATGGAAGAAGTTGAGCCGATGGTGTTGCTGAAGGTTATCCGCCTGTTCGAAGAGCGTGGCGCGATGGAGAGAGCGGATAAGGCAAGGAGGAGGTGTGGCGAGGTTTTCCGGTATGCGATCGTAACCGGGCGGGCAAAGTACAATCCTGCACCTGACCTTGTGGATGCCTGCGTGGGTACAGAAAAGAGAACTACCCTTTCCTGCCTATTAACCGCATACGTGATTTCCACAAGGCGCTTGAGGGGTATGGTGGCAGCGTGATCGCAAAGATTGCAGCGCAGGTTCTCCATTACACTGCCCTGCGCACCAAAGAGCTGCGATCGATGGCATGGGCGAACGTCGACTTTGAGACCAGGCTCATCACGATTGATGCCGAAGTAATGAAGGGGCGGCGCATTCACATCGTGCCAATGTCCAGCCAGGTGGTGGAGTTGCTCACCTTTTTGAAGAAAGTCACCGGCCAGTACGCACTGTGCTTCCCCGGTCGCACGGACCAGAAGAAGCCAATCAGTGAAAACACCGTGCTGGGCGTGATTCGCCGTATCGGATATGAGGGGCAGACCAGCGGGCATGGTTTCCGCCATCAGTTCAGCACCGTCATGAATGAGATGCACTGGAACAGCGATGCCATTGAGGCGCAGCTGGCGCACGTTAACTCACAAGGAACTCGAGGCATTTATAACCACGCCCAGTACCTTAATAACCGCAGAGAGATGATGCAGCACTGGGCGGACTGGCTTGATGGAAAAGACGCTTAACGCCTAAATAGTCGGCCGGTATGGCTCATACACAGCCAGCACTTCGGCCGTCACCTTTCCGAGAACCACTACCCCATCCAATCCCTGACCGTCGATCGTCTCGCCATCCTGAGTGATGATGCCGCTGGGGAACAATTTCCCAATCTGCGGGTAATCCTCAAGCTGATATGCCACGGTGTCACCTGGCTTCATCCGGGCAGAACGGTCAACCAGCACAAATCCCTCCGGCGTCTCAACACGCATCATATTGGCCGGGTTCGGCATCAGAATGCTGTTCAGGTTAAGACGCTGCTCAATATGGTCCTGCGCAGGAGATGGAAAGCCCATGTCAGATACCCCCGTTCGGGTTGAACTGCTTGTACGTCTTAGCTTCACCCTCCTGAGTAGAGACGTCCCGGAACGTCACCGTATGCGACTTTATCCACTGATTGGCTTCACGCAAGCTGAAGTGCCAGTTGAGAAGCTCCAATTGGCGAACAAACTCCTGAGTAGTGACAGTGACGCCACCATCCGGGCTGCGCCTTATGGCGTTTACAAATGCATCTTTAATCTCATAATCCCGCGGCATGACAAATCCTCCATTGATAAATACTGTATGGATAAACAGTAATATCGATCGGTGGTTTTGATCAAGGCGGAGCGGCTCACAAATTTGTAAAGGTGTGGTCGTGAAAGGGATTTTAGTTTGGCAACAGCCGCGGGGAGTGACTAATCTCAAATCACACCCCGTTACCTGCTCAGACAGGAGCGGTCCGTTCTGCCCCGTCGCCGGGGCTTTTTTAACATGAGTGATGAATTCTAAAATGCACCACAGGTTTAGTTAATTTTTTGCTGGCTCCTATCTACAGTTAAAACTGAATAAACCTTGGAGAAAATGAAGTCTGCTGACGCTTTAACGGCGTGACGAGAGAGCGCATATGCAACCATGAAAGACAAGGCTATGCACATTACCACTCTGATATAAGTGAAATCATTCAGAGAGTAAACGCTAAGAGATAGATACTTGATAAATACGCCGTGTATAAGGTAAATATAAAGAGAATATTTACCAAACCTTGCTAGCATCTTGTTTTCAAACCCAGAATAGAAAATTCGAATTATAAATACTGAGACGCTTGCATACACAGCCACTCTCATAGCTACACCAAAGTAATCAGAGTAATTGAATCCTGCGTAACTTACACTTCCATAGAAAAACTCTCTTTGCATTATGTATGCAAGAACAATCATTACTATCACGGACGCATAAAACGCCACCACTCCTGACACCTTATCTATAAAGGGCCTGGCTTTCCCTTTGTCAAGGAATAGCATTACGCCTAACAGGTAAAACGGGAAAAAGACGATAGTTCTACCTATGCTAAATATGTATCCATTGTAGGGGACGCAAGGAGACAGTATTGCTATAGCTAATATAATTAGCATAGGCATTCTGAACCTCATGACGAAGGGCGTTATCAGCCTCCATGAAAAAAGGCTAACCAAGTACCAGAGTATCCTGTTAGGAGATAGTCCCTGTATGTACCATGATATTGCTCCAGTCTCCACTATATATGGAATTTCATAAATTATACTGAAAACAATAAACGGAATGAGAAGTGACTTAATAAGTTTATCAACATTTACCTCGCCATTACCTTTAGACAGGTAGCCTGAAATGAATGCAAATGCAGGCATATGGAAAGAGTAAATAAAATTATAAATCACCAATATTTCTTTGTTAGATATTAGACCTTCGATCGAGTGTCCGAATATCACAAGAAGTATCATTATTCCTTTAAAGGTATCTATCGATTTACTGGTAACCATTGCTCACCCATGGCGTTGATGATGGGCAATTTTAAATCATACAACATTCATTAGCAATTTTTATCAGAAGGTGTATCCATTAACATATATTTGTATGTTTACTGTACCTGCAGAAACGGTTGATCTGCGGTATAGTTGCTGACTGGTAATTATGTCTACCGCCCCATAGACGCTCGCTATGTTTAGGCCGTTACCTTGCAATAAACCTGTTAAGTTGGAGTCTGACCCAACGGAGGCAAGCGTAGTATTTGTTGCGGAGGAGGCCGTGTTAACTACAAGCACAAATGCTTGCTTAGCCCCGGGAGGGACAACCGCAGAAAGACTAAAGTTAGCAGCTGATGGGGAGGCTTGGGCCGTTATGTCCACCACGGTGGTGAAAACGAATTTTATCGCTCTACCACGCAATAAACCCGGAACGAATTGGCTAGCGGACACGCGCCATATACTAACTAAAGCAGACGCGGTGTAACCCGCGGGCATGCTTGATCCTGCGTATATTTCAGAAACTGAGGTGCCAGTAATGCTGACCCCAAGCAAAGCTGATGTGGCAGTAGAGGGATTATATACAAGATATATCGCAACATATCCATTAACTGGAGCAGTCCCTGAGTCCATCCCCCCCGCGCCTGTTGTTGATAGATTAATGGTTTTGCTAACTGAAGGAACCCGATAATGCGCGCCATTGAGGGCAGTGGCAACTATAACTTCATCGGGGC
>MIEI01000066.1 GCA_002095305.1 Pantoea brenneri | reverse complement strand
CTTATCGCATAAGGGTACACCCCGACGCCACACAATGAATGACATAACCTATATGCGATAATGTGGTGAAAAAATGTTCACCAGAGCTTATTTAAGGGCATCGACGGAAGATCAGTTCGCCGATCGGGCAAAAGATATGCTGAAGCAGTTCGTTCAGATGCGCTGCCAAATGTTGAAGCCGGTTCAAATTCCCGTACCGGTGATATCGATAGTAACTTGCTGAATCAAAACCTGACGAAGTAAGTCTTTGCAAAAGTGTCTCAAGCACCTGAAATTTAAAAATTGAGGATACAATGACTGATCTGTTAACCCAAACTTATAAATTTAAAAATGGCCTTAAGATGCGTAACCGCATCGTTATTGAATCCCCAAATTTGATACTGTAAATCTCCTCCCCCACCACCTAATACTTTAGCCATCGATCAAAGCGATAGATGAACCCAACCGCCAGTCCCAGCAATAATACCGGCGGTACTAGCGTGGTTAGCTGGGCATTGATTGAGAACAAAATCCCGAGGTTAAGAAAGATCTGGTAAACAATCCAGGTCACCAGCCCGACGATTACCCCCAGCGCTAAACGACTTCCCAACCCTGGCGCACGCGGCGTGCTGAAGGTGAAGGGAACAGCCAGCAGGATCATCGCCAGAATCAAAATGGGCCGCCCCACTTTCTGCCATAAGGCACTTTCATACTCCAAGCTTGGCTGCCCGGTTCTGTGCAGATAGACAATATAGTCAGCGAGCTGTCGGGCTGAGAAGCTTTCTGCGGGTAACGTGAGCCTCTTCAAATCTTCACCCGAAAACAGCGAATACCACTGCATTTCTGGCAGGTTAGTGACGGTTTCCTGCTGCTTATCCCAGCGCTTTTCGGTGACGTCGCGGAGCGTCCATATTCCCTTTCCGGCGATGGTCGCGCTCTGCGCAAAAATATAGGACTTCAACGTCAGGTCGTGATGCCAGCTGAAGATCTCGATCCCCACGGGCTGGTTACGATTATCCAACGATTGCACCGTCACAAAGTCATCCTGACTCCTCGCCCACATCGCATTGCCGACGTCTGAGTCACTTTCTGCTTTTGCCATCGCGACATTTTTTATCTGCAACGCCCGCTGTTGCATCGGAGCGGCTACCCACTCATCTACCGCACTGAGCGTCAGAGTCATCACCAACCCGGCGCAGAAAATCACCCGCGCAATGCGGGAGATCGAAAACCCGGCGGTGCGGATAGCGGTAAGTTCCAGGCTTTTGGATAGCTGTCCCAGCCCGACAATGCCGCCAAGTAAAGCAATAAAAGGCGCAAGATTCACCAGACTGCGCGGTAAGGTCATCACCACGACCAGCAGCGCCTGCGTCCAGCGGTAACCGCCCGGCGCTACATCATCCAGTTCGTTGATCAGGTTGAAGGTGGTAAAAAGCGGGATCAGCAAACCGGCGGCCGCAGCAAATCCGATAAATATATTCCGCATCAGATAGCGGCTAAAGATAGTCATCGGGAGAATTTCCGCAGCAGAGAGAAATCGCGCGCAATACAGCAGGCCAGGCCAATCAGCATCAGCAGCGGAACCAGCCACACGCCGGGGATGGCTGGCAGCGAGCCGTTGGCTACCAGCGTGCGGCAGACGTTGCCACCATAAAAAATGGCGGTAAACAGCAGCGTCAGCGGCAGCAAGGTGGCGTAACGCCCCTGTCGCGGTTTGGTGCGGCTGAGCGGTATGGCTAACAGCACCATCAGCAAGGTGCTGAGGCCGCGGCTTTCCCGCCACTGCAGCTCTGCTTTGTCCGGCGGATCCGACGACCGCCTTAAATCGGCCACGGGAGCCGACTTACGCCTGACTTCCTGACTTTCAATAAAGGGTTTCAACGCGATATTGAGACTGTGGTAGTTCTGCATATTGTCCTGTTCCCCCTCGCGATTCAGCACATACGCCGTGCCGTCCTTCAGGTTGACGCTGGGAGTGGCCAGGGAAGGATCGGTGACCACTACCGAATGCGCCCGGTACAGGTTGGTATTTTTCCCGGAGCGGGAATAAATCAACGCATCGGTAAGCTGATGGCTGGCGGGATCGATACGGCTGGCCATCACCATTCTGCCGCTGCTATTGACGTTAAATTTATTGGCCTGTAAATGGCTGACATCCAGCACCGACTGCGACTGTTGCTCCAGCTGATAAATGTTGCCATACGCCCACGGACGGCCGTAAAGAGACAGCAGCGTCACCACTACCGCCAGGGGAACGGCTAGAAACATCACTGCTTTATACAAGCGAACCGGGCTGGAACCGGCCGCGAAGATTGCGGTGATCTCAGAGTCGGTGTAGAGCTGGCCCAGCGCGACGGCCGTGGCAACATACAGTCCGACCGGCAGCAGCATCTCGAGCGCAATCAATACCTTGTAGCAGACGACATCAAACACCACCTGCAGTGCAAGCGTGCCATTGGCCGCATCGGTCAGGTAACGCTGTGCGGAATAACTGGCGAACATCACCACCAGAAAACCGACGATAACCATCACCAGCCGACGAATTTCAACCGTGATATAGCGTTCAATCAGCGACACAACGGTACTCCTTTCGCGCCAGGCCAGCCGCTTTTCTCAACAGGGCTCATCGTCAGATTGCACATCATGATTGGTCGCTGCCGATCAGCTTTTGCACCAGGCCGATCACATCGCTGACTTCGGTCGGGCTCAGCGACCCATCCTTGGCCCAGCGCACGCACCCTTGCCGATCGAGCACTAAAATGGTGGAGTTCTCTTCAGGGAGCTGCCAGGTTTTCCGCCCGATGCCGTCGCTGTCGACAACGAATTGTGCCCAGGGATAATTCATTTTGTTCTTCTCAATCTTCCCGCGGACGAAGAAACCGGAGCCGGGGATGGCATCATCGGTGTTGACGATGGTGGTGGGCTGGAAGCGATCCTCGGGAAATTGCGCCTCTTTAACGGCGGTGATCAGCAGCGAGTTCTTCTTTTTCGCCGACGTACGGCCCGCGATGTACTGCACAACCCGCACTTTTCCCGCCAGTTCACCGCTGTTCCAGTTTTGATAGCTAAATTTCCCTTCCCTGAGGATCAATTCCCCACGGTCGGCGATAGCCACGGGCGCAACGGGTTGGCCATAAACAAAGTTATGGGCGGAGGTCGCCAATGGCAGCAGCAGCAATACTAGGGTCAGCAGCTTGCTCAGCATCCCGGCCTTGATCACTGCGCGTGAAACCTGGCGAGTAAAGATTCCAGCCGATGGCGGATATCGATATCCAACACCGCAGGCGCGTCGTAAGATTTACCGCCAGACAGCTTGTCGGCCACCATCACATCATGCCGGTCACCCATCAGCCCGTTAATCGCGGCCATAAAGCGGGAAATTTTCCGCGCTTCGACGTTACCAGGATCGAGGGATCTGAGGGTGTCGTAAAAGGAAACCTGCTGACTGACAATTTTGCGGACGTCGTGAAACTCCTTGCCGGTCAGCATTGGGTTCGCAATCAACGTTTGCAGTTGCCGTAACTGATCCTGACGATAAGCAATAAATCCGCTTTCGGTTTCTAACTCAAAATGACGCAGGCCATAGCTGACCTGTGACCAGATCGGCTTGCTGAGGAACACCCGCAGAATATTGCCGTAGAGATTCAGGTTCTTTTTATTGCCATTACGGAAGGCATCCTGGAAGTGGCCAAGAAGCACGGTGGTCAGATGGAACAGATGGCCCGACTGATGTTTTTTGCCGTACAGGCGCTGAGCAAAACGTAAATGCTTATAGCGCGCGCGAATATATTTGTAGCGTAAACGCGTCGACGCCGAAATTTCACGTCCCCGGAGGAAATCATTAACCAGACCCAGCAATTCCTCACGGGTGAAGCCGTCCTCCCAAAATTGCAGGCAGAGCGCATAGTTATTTCGCAGTCCTTCCTGAGAGCACGGCAAAGCTATCTGCTGCGGCAGACTGAAATTCGCGTCAATGATGTCATCCTCTTCCACCGCGGCAAATAATAACTCCGTGGTTTCTACAGGAAATTTCTTCCAGCTATTATCCATTTTGTTGGCTCTCTTGAGGGAGGGTAAACCGCAGGGCATTGCGATGACGCCAGGCATGTAACGTTGGGATCATCGTTAATAATACGTCTAAGGATTGCCCACCAAAATAGGCAAACGCCGCGCCCTGAACGCCGAAAAAGTGTGACATACCGATCAGCAGCGCAATATAACAGGCCGAAGAAATCGTCTGCACAATCAGGAATGCCCGCTGCTTGCCCGCCATAAACAGTAAGGATTCCTGCGGGAAGCCCAGCATAGAAACGATGATCGCGCCGAGCATAATTTGCATCAGATCATAGGCCTGCAAATATTTATAGCCGAAGACCACGGAAATAAGCGGCTTGCCGACGATCAATACCAGCACCGCCACCGCCACCCCGATTCCACCGGCAAACAGTGCTGAGCGCAGGCCGAGCTGCCACGGCTTGCTGGTGCGCGGATCGAGGCGCATGATTTCAGGGTAAAAGCTTTTCTCCATCAGCTTGGCCGGCGTGCCGGTGGCATCAAAGAAGGTCAGCGCAATTTTAAACAGGCCGGCTGCCGCCGGACCTAAAACGATGCCAACCAACACCGTGCTGCAGGAATTTCGGGCCGCCCAAATCGTATGGGCGAAATTGGTCGTCCAGACAAAGTCCCACGCGCCTTCAATTCGGCGAGCGGTCTTCATCAGTCGGGGAGTTAACGCATTATGAATCTCTCTGGAACGCAACTCGCGCGCGGCGAACCACCAAAACAGCGTGCCACCAATCAGGTTGGAAACATACCAGGTAATAATAAAGCCGGGGAAACCCAGCTCGAAATAGAAGCAGAAGAGACTGCCGACCGCCTGCAGGAACGGCTTAATCGCCTGCTGCACGGCAATTAAGTCGAAACGGTTGAATGCCCGCAAAATACCGGTCGGCGTGGACGAGGTCATCGACGGAATCAACGTGCAGTAAAGCACCGCAAGCCAGAGGCTGTGAGTATCCAGACCCAGCGAGTGAGAAAGAAAAGGCAGCAGCGCCATTCCACCCAATACAGCCACGACGCTACTGAGGATATCGAGCCCGAAGGAGAATGAAATCACGTCGCGGAAGCGGGAGATATTCTTGCCTTCCAGTGCCGGGGTGCCGAATTGCACCACGAATTGCCAGGTCTGGAACTTAATTAAATCACTGACCGCTTTGGTATAGGCCTGAATAACCACCAGTACGCCAAACATTTCTGTGGACATGCCTTTGCCGGCACAGGAAAGCGCCACCAGGCCCAGCAAGGCACTTGCCACACTGCCGGATCCGAGATAAGCGGCGTTTTTCAACATCGTGCGAAAGGCGCCATCCTTAAACCAGTGCTTCATTATGTGGAACCGGCGGCAACAGCCGTGATCGAATCCATCGCTTTCGCCAGCACTTCATCGTAAGGCGCGCGGGCATCCAGTTCGATAATGCGCGAACCGTTGTACTGAATTCTGACCATGGCAGAAATTTTATCTTCTAACTCTTCATAACTGTGGTCCGGTTTACGCGCATAGGCGGTATCCACATCAATATCCAGACGCAAAATAAGCTGCGGACGAATCAACGCCATCTGCTGATATAAGCGTCTTTCACTTTCGGCCAGTCGGCTCATTAACCTGCCTTTTGCCCGTTCCACGCCAATGCCGGGACCATCATAATAAAAACCCGATATTTCAGCCTGAGGATAACGATCGCTGATCACCAATACGCCGCTCTGCGCCAGGCGGATCGCTTTCTGTAAATTAGACGAACGCCACAATGAAAAACCGTACATGATCAGAGCCGCCCACAGTGCCGGAGGCTTATTACTCATGCGCTGCGTTTTATCTGATTTCGCCGCCAATCGACGTTCAAGCCAGACACCAATAACCGGTAAGCGTTTAATTTTATCGCCATCCTCACCGGATATCAGGCCTAAATAACGGCGTTCCGTTACCCTTTGCTTTTGCAAATTTCTGACTAAATCAGCCGTCAGCGTCGATTTTCCGGTACCGTCACTGCCGACAACCGCAACAAGCCCCAGGATACAGGAAGAAGACTCGTCCACGTCATCTTCTGCACGCTCGGTATTAATTTTCTTCAGCATGATGGTCATGAAATAACTCTGTCTCTGAATAGGTTAATGAGGCCTGAATCGCACGTAATGATTCATTCAGAATTTTATTCTCCGGCTCTCTGCCATCGAGATCGAGAATGGTTGCGCCATTGAAGTTCAGATGAGGAATAACGGCAATTTTCTCGTGCAGCGCGGCGAGCGAATGATCGGGTTTGCGGGCATGTGCGGTCTGCGCATCAATATCCAGACGGATTAATAATAATGGCGGATATGAGGCCATCCATTGATAGAGCTTTTGCTCTTTATTCCTGAGCCAGCCAATCCAGCGATTTCCGCCGTGGGTTTTGGCCAACTGCGGTCCATCAAAACGGAAGCCCGGCACTTCGGCCTGCGGGTAGCGGTCGGCGATCAGCAACTGACCCGGGCGGTTTTTCCTTAGCAATTTCCAGAACTTATAAGCACGCCAGAAAGAGAGCAGAAAAATCACCAGCGCGGTAATATTGCCGGGAGGCGTGAAAGGACGCTGGTGAACGCGATCGGATTTCTTCAGCAAATAGCGGCCAAATGGCTTACCAATGATTGGCAGATCGGCGATCCACTTTCCTATCAATCCTGATGACTGACCGAGATAGAGAAATTCCGTCGGCTGTTGCGAAGAGAAGTGCTTAACCAGACTGGCAGCTAACGTCGATTTTCCGGAACCATCACAACCTGTAATAGCGATTACGCGCACCGGGGAATAACGCGACTGGGAGTTTATTTTCTGGCGCACAACAAGCTATCCACAGGTAAAAAAACCATTTTATTCTGTTCCTCTATGGGTTCAAGTCATTTATCACCGGGTAGCAGGTATTGTTAAATACCGGCTAAGCGAGCATCTCAACCATCTTTTCACGCTATTTTTCTTATTATTTCGTGCTCTAAAATTCACAAAATCATGCCCGGCGACCTATATTTAACCGCTCACCCGCAGAATAAATAACTCAGTAAAATGCAACCACCTGATTTAATTTTCCATAGCCCGGATTGTCAGCAATTAGCATTTTATAGCCATGGTGCGCTAACGACTTCTTGCGGTCAAAATGGTACATTTCATTCAGTGTTGATAAAGAGCAAAGTATTATGACCTCCAGACTCCCGCCGCTTATTGCGGTAATTGGCAGTGATGGCTCCGGAAAGTCGACTGTCTGCGAACATCTGATTGTCCATGTCAAAAAATATGGTCCTGCTGTAAGGGTTCACCTCGGTAAACAGGCCGGTAATGTCGGACGCGCCGTTTCACAACTGCCATTAATTGGCAAATCCTTCGAACGCGCTATCGAGCGCAATACCAAAAAAGTCAAAACGAAAAAGACCAAACTGGGTCTGTTGCCGTCGGTGGTGATCATGACCTTTGTCGTTCGCCGTTTATTACGTTTTCGCCGCATGCTGGCTTATCGTCGACAAGGGCTGATGGTATTGACCGACCGTTTTCCTCAGGCGCAAATTCCCGGTGCCTATGACGGAACGGTGTTCCCGCCAGACACCAAAGGCAACGGCCTGGTAAAATGGATGGCCGGGCGCGAGCGTTTTGCCTTCAGCTGGATGGCCGCACATAAGCCGGACCTGGTGATCAAACTGAATGTTGATCTCGATGTGGCCTGCGCACGTAAGCCCGATCACCGCCGTGAACAACTCAGCAAAAAAGTGGCTGCCACACCGCTACTGACTTTTGAAGGCGCACAGCTGGTTAATATTGATGCCAATAAACCTGTCGATCAGGTGATTGCAGCGGCGGAAAAAGCTATCGCTGAATTCATGGCCGCCCAGGGTTATGAGCCGGTTTATGAAGGTGAGTCGGTCGCCCACTCGCAATAACCTCCGCTTTCATCCTGCATTCCCTGCTCATGACACGTATGAGCAGGGAATGCGCGGTTACTTTTTCAGTTCCGCAAACGCCTGAATGATTTTATCGATCTCTTCATCACTGTGTGCCGCATTGACGCTACAGCGCAGCAGCGTGACGCCAGACGGCGCCGCCGGCGGCAGAACCAGGTTGACGTAGACCCCTTTGCTTATCAGATCACGCCAGAAATTCAGGCCATCTTCTTTCGAGCCAATCATCACCGGCACCACCGGACTGATCCGTGGCCCCAGCTCATAACCAATCTGCGCCAGCCCGTTATAAAGTCGGTTGGCATTGCTCCAGAGTTTTTTGCGTAATTCAGGCTGCTGGGCGATTTTCTGCAGGGAGGCACGCACCGAAGCAATGCTGGATGGCGAAGGTGACGCGGTGAAAATATAGGGGCGACTGCTGTAGCGCAGCACGTCAATGGCTTTACTGCCCACGGCAAAGCCACCAATCGAGGCCAGGCTTTTGCTGAAGGTGCCGAGGATAATATCGACCTCTTCTTCCACACCCAACTCTTCGGCCAGACCGCGACCGTTTTCGCCCATCACGCCGAAGGAATGGGCTTCGTCGACCAGCAAATACCCGCCAAACCGGCGCTTGATATCGACAATTTCCACCAGTGGGGCCACGTCGCCGAGCATGCTGTAAATGCCTTCGACGATGATGATCGCCTCTTTTGCCCGTTTGCCCAGACGGACCATCCGGCGTTCCAGATCGTTAGCATCGTTGTGACGGAAACGGATAATTTCAGCGCCGCCCAACGCACAGGCATCATAAATACTGGCGTGGCTGTCGGCATCAATCAGCACCACCGCGCCAGGGCCCGCAAGGGTGCTGATGACGGCGAGGTTAGCGGTATAGCCCGTGGAGAATACGATGGCACAAGGGCGGTTGAAAAAGGTCGCCAGCTCCTGCTCCAGTGCAAGGTGTGAACCATAGCTGCCGTTTGCCATACGCGAGCCGGTGGTGCCGGTTCCCTGCAGGGCTAAAGCGGCCTGGCCGTCAGCAATGGCCTGCGCATCAAAGGTTAGTCCAAGGTAATTATTAGTTCCGGCCAGCACAATTTTCTGGTCACCGATGCGCCCTTCCGTCGCGGAGTAAATCTCATCGATACAGGTTCCAAAAGGATTCAGTCCGGACCTCTGGAATTGCTCACGCTCTCCCGCGAGGCGTGAAAACTTATCATACAGGCCCATTGGCGCTCTCCAGGTGAGGTTGCAGCGCGACAAGCAGTTGCTCAGGCGTTCTGACATCCAGCAGAATATTAATCGGAATAGAAATATCCAGTTTGTCTTCCAGCATCATCAGCAAATCCAGCACTCTGATGGATTCTAGGCCAAGATCGTTGACGAGATCGCTGTCCGGCCTGACATCCACCCCGCCCTTAACGATGTCCTTTAAGCAGGTAAGAATATAATCCATCACTTCATCGCGATTTAGCATAAGAACGTTGAAAACCTCTACTCGTAAGAATTAAAACAGTCTTTCACGCAGCGCGCGTTCCAGACTGACCTCTGGAAGCCAGTGAATGGTTTCGGATAAAGATGTGTTGCTTGCCGACCAGTCCTGATGAGTTAATTCGCGGATTTTGCTGTGCGTCAGCATCGGCTCTTTTCTGGCCAGCCGATTCCACAACATACTGACGTCGGCAAAGAACTTAAGCGCTGGCAACGGCACGCCCAGCAACCGCACCGGGCCTCCGCGTACCGCCGAACCGATCGCCTTCAATCGCAGCCAGTTGTATCCGCCCTGCACGCCATCACAGAGTTCGCAGGTTTGCGTTTCCGGCACGTCGGAAACCAGCCACTGGCTGACGGCTTCGGCAAGATCGCTAACGTGCAGAAACGACAGCTTCGCCTCTGGTGAGCCCAGCCGGGGAAGCACACCGCGTAACAGCCAGTCGAAAACCGGTTTCAGCTCTTTATCACCAGGCCCGTAAACCGCCGTCGGGCGAAATATGCCCAGAGACATGCCTACGGCCATCGAAATCAGCTCGCGCTCGGCGACAAATTTTGAACGCGCATACCAGGACAGTTGAGGATGGCGGGCAGCCAGAGATGACAGGAACAGGAATCGCTTACAGCTGCCGCTTAACCGAGCAGCCTGCATCAGGCCGACGCTGCCGTTAACGTTGCATTGGGTGAAGATGTCTTGCGAACTGCCCCGTACCTGCCCTGCACAATGCACAACGCAGGTCGCCCCGCGCAACAGCTTCCAAAGTGAAGACTGATCTTCCAGCGAGCCCTGGATCCACACCAGATTGTCATCGGTGGAGGGTTGCGGCGTGCGGGTTAAGGCCCGCACCTTGAAGCCTCGCGACAGCAGATTCCCGACGATGTGTTTACCAATGAAACCCGTTGCGCCCGTCACTGCTACCGTGGTGCTCATCAGGCCAGCCCTGCCAGTTGCACCGCCGGATAGAGTGTTGCAGATAACCAGCGTTTTTTCGCTTCAGCGCGCGCAGGTTTCCCTGACGATGTGCGTGGAATGCTATGAGGCGGCAGAAGTTCGATATCCACCGCCACGCCGAATTCGCTTTGAATGCTGGCCGACAGCGAGTGAACAATCTGCTCACGGCGTTCTTCAGAACCGATCCTGCACTGGATCTGCAAAATAATTCTGGCGCCCTCGCCGTGCTCCTCGGTAACAAAAGCAATTGCATCGCCGGCGCGAATTTCCGGCTCCGCTTCGGCAACGTATTCAATATCCTGCGGCCAGATATTACGGCCACGAATAATAATTAAGTCTTTCTTGCGGCCGGTGACGTAAAGGTTTCCGCCCGACAGATAACCCAAATCGCCGGTATCCATCCAGCCCGTCACCTTGATCATTTGCTGCGAGACATCGTCACGGAAATAACCGTTCATCAGGCTGGGGCCTGAAATATAAATATGCCCAACCTGATGTTCCGGCAACGTCGTTCCGTTTTCACTACGAATATCGATGCGATGTCCCGGCAAGGCTCTGCCGCAATTCACAAAGGATGAGGTGGCCAGCGTATTTTTGCCTGGCGCGACGGCCCGGCCTTCATATTCCAGCACTTCACGGTCGATCTCATGAATTTGCGCACCGGCGTTCTCTTCCGAGAAACTGACCGCGAGGGTGTTTTCAGCTAAGCCGTAGCAAGGCATAAAAGCGTTAGAATTAAAGTTGAGTTCGCTGAAATGCTCACCGAACTGCTTAAGTAATTCGGCAGGAATAGGTTCCGCGCCCACACCCGCAACGCGCCAGCTGGAAAGGTCCAGCCCGGCCATCTCCTTCATGTTGCTGCGTCGCAGGCACAAATCGTAGCCAAAAGGCGGCGCGACAGTCACCGTGCCACGATTTTTGTCGATCAGTTTCAACCACTGCAAAGGCCGCATGGCGAAATCTTGCGTCCGCAGATAATCGACGGAAAGCTGCGTCGCCACTGGCGTTAGCAGGAAACCGACCAGCCCCATATCGTGATAGAACGGCAGCCAAGAAACGCAGCGGTCGCCAGCGCGTAATCTGATTCCGTCATGGCTGATAACCTGCAGATTCGCCATCACCGAACGCTGGGTAATAATCACCCCGCGCGGGAAACGGGTGCTGCCGGAGGTATATTGCAGGTAGGCAATATCATCGGCTGCAGGTTTGTCGAGCGCAATATCCCGTTCCGGCAAGGCATTGAATTCGGCATTGCTGAGAATATGCGGAGGCGGTGCATTCTCTGTGGCTGAGCTGATTAACGGCACCCACTCTTCACTGCTGATAATCGCCGCCGGTGCGCAACTGGAAATCAATCCTTTCAGCTTGGTGACATACGAAGCACGCTGCCCGATACCCATCGGAATGGCCAGTGGGACCGCGACCAGACCGCCATACTGGCAGGCAAAGAACGCTTCAACAAAACCGACACTGGTCTCTGCGATTAGCGCAACGCGGTCGCCCTTTTTCAGATCCAGCGACAGCAGACGACGAGCGCCACTTATCGCCCGCTCTTTCAGCGTCCGGTATTCCAGTACGGAAAGCAGTTGATTACGCCGGTCGTAGAAGTTCATTCCAGTGCTCCCTTGGGCGGCGTAATCTAACGCCTCCACCAGAGAGCCAAAATCGGCATAGCGCATAGGAAGAGAGTGAGTTGAGCGTGTTTCAGACATAGACAAATCAGCCATAGATTCAAATCACCAAATGCGACAGGCAGGGTTGGCGAGAGAGTTGAAGTTTTATTATGAAATTTTTTATAATCCGTTATTTAACTCTTTTTTATTCCGCCATTAGCTTCGCAGGCAGTTTTGCATTCGCAAACCACCCATTACTAAAGAAAAAGAGTCTCACTGGCATTCATATTCACGATGCCAGGGTATATTCCAGCACCTTCACATGTTCATTACTGAACTTAAACACTTCATAAACAGTAGCCGGAAGCAGGTTAAAAGTGAATAGCTGATTCACGATGATTATGACAAAAGCATTAAGTGATAAAAAATAGCTTCACGTCAGAAAAAGAAAATCAGTAGACTGCAAAGGGTCAAAGGTCTTTACAAAACTAATAGAACGAAAGAGTAAAGAATAAATTGCTTAGCCTGTTGCGGAAGTACTTTGCCAATAATCACTGCAGCACGTAATGTTTAAATTTAAAGTTACCCGTAGGAAGCCAAACTTTTATTAACAAATAATGCTTTTGCCATCAAACGCATCAGCATTCAGTTCTGTTTATTCATCGCGTTAAGAACTCAATATTGCCTGACAGATAGCCACGGGCTTCTTCGAACAGACGGAAACAATTAAAGGTTTTTTATGATTCACATTGAAAAAGTCGCTGAGAAGCGCGATCTGAAGGCATTTATCGCTTTTCCCTCCTCACTGTATCGCGACGATCCCAACTGGATTGATCCGCTGTTTATTGAGCGTGAGGAGCATCTTTCAAAGAAAAACCCAAGCGTTGAACATATTGAGTGGCAGGCTTTTCTGGCGAAAAAAGAGGGTAAGGTTGTCGGGAGAATTACTGCGCAAATCGACAGTCTGCATCGTGAACGTTATGGCCAGGATACCGGGCATTTCGGCATGATTGATGCGATTGACGATCCGGCGGTTTTCGAGGCGTTATTTGCGGCCGCCGAAGTCTGGCTGAAGTCCAAAGGGGCAGTAAAGATAACCGGCCCTTTCAGCATGAATATCAACCAGGAAAGCGGCTTATTAATCGAGGGATTTGATACGCCGCCTTCTGCTCTGATGACGCACGGCAAACCCTATTACGCTAATTACCTTGAACAGCAAGGCTATTCACAAGGCATTGATCTGTTGGCCTATTGGATGAAACGCACCGACCTGCATTTTGAACCTTCGCTGACTAAGCTGATGTCTCAGATGAGAAAAAAGGTGAGCATTCGTCGCCTTAATCGTAAGAAGTTTGCCGAAGAAATGCAGGTGCTGCGGGAAATCTTCAACTCCGGTTGGCAGAATAACTGGGGGTTTGTGCCCTTCACGGAACACGAATTCGCCACCATGGGCGATCAGTTGAAATATCTGGTTCCTGACGACATGATTTATATCGCCGAAGTGGATTCGGTGCCCTGCGCATTTATCGTTGGCCTGCCGAATATTAACGAGGCTATTGAAGGGTTAGAAGGCCGTTTATTCCCCTTCGGCTGGGCAAAACTGTTGTGGAGACTGAAGGTGAGTGGCGTGCGCACTGCGCGGGTGCCATTAATGGGGGTTCGTCACGATTTTCAGTTCAGTCGGATGGGGCCAATTATGGCGCTGTTGCTGATTGAGGCGTTACGAGATCCCTTTGCAAAACGCAATATTGATGCGTTGGAGATGTCGTGGATCCTGGAATCCAACACTGGCATGCGAACGATTCTGGAGCGCATTGGTGCGGTACCTTATAAGCGCTATCGCCTGTTTGAAAAGACGCTCTGAGCCATCTGCAGACACTATTTACCGTCGACTCTCGCGGCGGTTTTGCTTACCCGCAGCCGGCCATGTGGCACTGTACTGTAAGTGAATATCGGCGCGAGATGATTAATTAAAATAATTAATCATTAAAAGACCGTGATAACTCACCTGACGTTATTAATTGGGTCGGTTAATTCAAACTCATTTATAAGAGTAAACGCATGTCCTTTGAAAAGAAAAAAGGCATCAATCGCTTCATCAGCAGCGTCAATAATTCCTGGGAAGGTTTGAAAGATGCCATCTTCACCGAAGATGCTTTTCGCCAACTCATTATCATTAATACATTCTTACTAATCATTACATTTTTTCTGGACATCACTAAAACAGGACGGCTGCTGTTAATTGCAACCTGCTTTATTTTGCTGATCGTTGAATTATTGAATACAGCCATTGAAAGTGTGGTTGATCGTATCTCTTTGGAGATCCATCCCCTATCCAAACGAGCCAAAGATATTGGTGGTGCAGCACAGTTAGTGGCAGTGATTATGACGATAATCATTTGGCTGAGCGTTATCTTTTAGCGATTACCAGGCTTAAACCGCAAAAAAAAGCATTTATCGTATGCTTTCGTGGGCTTTGTTGAATAAATAGAACTTTTGGGCATAGTCAGGAGCAGATCATGACACTCCTGATCCTGCAGAGATATCACGTGGCAAAACAAAAGTTCAAAATCACCAACTGGGCTACCTACAAAAGTGAAATGCTCCATGTCGATTAATAAATGAAAAGGTTAGTAGAGCATCCATCTTACCCTGCCCCCGAATATGATCCATTCATAATCAGGAATAACCGGCTTCATTCTGGCTGCATATTCTGGCAACCGGCAGATTTTTCGGCAAATTCACAGGGCGTCATTCAGCCCAGTGCAGAATGGGGACGAATCTGGTTATAGTGTATGCGCCAGGCCTCGATTTTGCACCGTGCATCCTCCAGAGACATGAACCAGTTCTCGTTCAGGCATTCCTGCCGCAACCTGCCGTTGAAGGACTCGACCGTAGCGTTGTCCGTTGGCGTTCCCGGGCGTGAGAAGTCGATCCTTATCCCTCTTTCATAGACCCACCTGTCCAGCATTTTTCCTGCAAATTTAGAACCATTATCGGTTTTCAGCAACTGCGGCAAAGGACGCCTGAGCGCTATGCTGTTCAGTATTTCTGCCACTTCTGTTGAACGCAGATTCTGCCCCACGCAGATCCCCAGGCATTCGCAGTTGTACAGGTCGATAACCGTCAGCAGGCGCAGCCGTCGCCCGTCAAACAACGCATCAGAGACAAAATCCATGCCTCAGACGTGATTCGGATACAGACCCTGCGGCTGCGGTTGTCGGCGCTGTGCAGATTTATTGCGCCTTGGCCGTTTGAGGCGCAGCGACAGCCCCTGCTCGCTGTAAAGCCGGTAAATCCTTTTGTGGTTATCGCGCCAGCCTTCCCGTCTGAGCGTCACGTGTACGCGGCGGTATCCTTGCCGCGTTTTTTCTGTCTTTTTATATCTCTTTTAAAAGCACTCGCTTGTACCAGTGTTAGCATCAGATCCCCATATCATTGAACAGGGCGTCGGCAGTTTCGAAACGTTTACCGCGACCGTTTTCCAGTTCATCTATAGCGCGACGAGTCGCGGAGTTAGGGGTCTTAACCTCAAAAGGCAGACGGCCTTCTTCAGCGACACGCATCATAACCAGGCGGATAACGTCCGAGGTGCTGAGGCCCATCTTGTCCAGTGCAGCGACAGCTCGATCTTTCGTATCCTGTGGAATACGCGCTCTAACCATTGCATCTGCGTTCATTTTTGTTGCTCCAATACATAGCAAAGAAAGAAATACTCAAACGGAGTAGATCGTCGTCGGTTGTCGAATGACGACTTCGTCAATTGCAGCTACAACGTAGCCACAAATCAAAAGTTCTTTCACAATTAAATGCAGTAATGCAGCTTCAGTTACTGGAGAAAAATAACTGTCGGAAAGAGAGTGGCCACCCAGGACGTATGCATGCCCGTATCAAACATTATTCAGCGTGGCGGAAAGGCCGGTATATCAATCCCTTCCGGGTCCCCTGATGCCTCCCACTGCCACCACCGGCCGGCCCCGTACTCTCTGTCGTACAGGGCCGTTTTGACCTGTTTACGCTGCAGGTAGTCCGGGGTGTTCATGCCGAACACCTCCATCGGCAGGGCTTCCATGCCGGCGACGTCCGTCAGCACGAAGTCCGGGAAAACATCCTCTTCACCGTCGTAGCGCAGCGGCTTGCTGAACGCGCGCTTTTCCTGCCACAGACGCGCCTCAACCATTCCCTCATACCGTGAGTCCAGGGGAATGTAGCGCGAGCTTACGGTCATCAGCGCCGCATCGATTATCCTGCAGCTGCTGCGCGGAAGGTTGCGGCCGTCTCTCCGGATAAAAACCGTTTCCGGCGGCTCGGTTTCGCAGATAACCATGACCCGGGCTCCGCGGCGCCAGTCTCCCAGCTCCGCGGCGCCAGTCTCCCAGCTCGCGGGAAAAGCTCCGTGTGAGACGGGCCCTGACGTCATCCGGCAGCTGCAGCGCCGGAAAACCGGCAAACAGCCCCAGCGGAAGCGTATGCTGCAGCCGCTCACCGGCCGCGTCGTTCCAGATGGCCAGCTGCGAGATCAGGATGAGGCGACGTGACGCCCTGCCGGCGTCCTTCGCAATCAGGCGGTTCTGCGTAACCTGCGGCGAATCCTTCATGGCCATCAGCATCAGCGACTGCTGCAGCGGCACCTGTCCGATACGTACGCGTGCGGCCGTTTCATTAAGCCGCCAGCTGATCCAGCCCGGATAGCGTTTCTTCCGGTCAAAGGCGGGGTACCAGACGTTGATGCCGGACTGCTCCCAGAGCAGGTGCAGCAACCCCAGCAGACGCATAGAGGGCTGCCGGCGCCGTTTAACGGGGCCGGCGCTGACCGGGATCGCATCCGGTTTTTTGTCCTGAATATATTTCTTGTGCAGGCCGGTGGGTAGGCATACGACAATGCTCCCGTCCGGTGTCGCCTTAACGACGTCAGGTGCATAAATAGCGGCCTGCCTTTCATCAGACCAGACGGAGTAAAAGCGGCAGTCCGGCGCGTGCTCATGGCCGGAAAACGCCCATGAAGCGAGCCAGCACTGATCTGTTTTCTGAGAGAGGTGCACCTTAAGGCGCCGGCACTGGGCATCCTCATCCGGGGGGCGGCACAGGCAGGTCACCACCGTAGTGGCTTTATTATCCCGCGCATACTTCAGCCAGCGCTGCCACTGCTCCGGCTTATCCGTACGGAAGTCTGCGTCACACTCCCGCATACCGCGCATACCGCGCATGCCGGCGAACCGCACCGGAAACGTTTTCTTTGCCGCCATAATAATAAGCACCCTCCCGGTGACGCCGTCATGCTGTGCCGGTTCTGATCCGGCAGGGCCCGGACTGCACGACACTGATCGCAGGTAATAATGAAACTTCAGACAACGGAATATAATACCTGCGTGATTTTTTTAATTCAGCCTGTCCGCCGGGCAGATTACCGGTGATGATTCATTCCACAGCCGGTTAAATTCCGTCTGATACCGGAGTGCCGCTTCCGGCTCGCCCGTAATAACCAGCACGTTTTCTGCATTTCTTTTTTCAGCCGACGAAGTATAATTAAATGAACCCGTTTCAACCGCGCCTCCGTCAGCCACAATGAATTTATTGTGCATGATGCTGTACATGCCGTTTACGAGCACCTGAACACCCGTGCAGGCCAGCCCGCTGACGAGCGACCAGCGGTCCCGGCTTTTCTTCTCATCAGTAACCAGCCGTGCGGTCACGCCCCGTGCTACGGTCGCCGACAGGGCCTGTGCTACGGATCGGCTGGTGAAGTCATAGGCCGCCACATCGATACTCTGGCGCGCGCTGCCGGTGAACTGCAGTATCAGGCTCAGTGCGGTGCCGCCGGGCGAGAACCCTGTCGTCACAGTGGCCAATGCACAGGGTATAAATGGGAGTACTGATAATAGAGTTACTCTGGTTATATATTTACGCTAGGGTTTTACCCGCATGAAAAATCAATTAAATATCTTACCATGCAGACAGCAAACCAATAAACAAATTCAGATTCACTCAGCAACAAAATATAACAAATAGAGGCTAATCACTTATTTCCTCCTGCCGATAACAGTATGTGAACAGGGAGAAAATATACATGAATGAATTTCACGAAATAAATATTCTTACGTCTCGCGGTGATATTAACGGAGCGCTCTTACTTATCAGTCAGTGGAGTGAGAACATCGCGCGTAAGATCATGAAAAAGGCGGGTTACAGCGTGACGCCGCACGCCGGCCGCGCGTTCTGGGCGTGGGTGCAGGCCACGCTGACGGATTCAGCCCGGCAGCGCCGCTGTGGCTACAGAGTAAGGGCTGAGCGCAGGGCGCCCGTCCGCTACAGTCGCCAGCAGGCGCTGGAGAATTATGACGCGTATGCTCAGATGATGGCCTCAGACGTCACGCCGCAGGCTGAGGCTGCCCCGCAGGGAGATGTAGCGCCCCTCGATACGGGTCCTGAAAAAAGTGTCGCAGTCTGCGGCCGCACAGAAAGCCTGATACTCCTTCGCCGGCACGGCAAGCCAGCGCCGGCACGCGCCGTTCCGGTACTCCAGTTCCAGCACGCCTGTGGTCGCATCGTATCCCGCGCTGCTGAAAAGCGCAGATGTCACGTCATGTCTGTTCATGGTGCTCTTCCGGGCAGGTCCCTGATGAATGAGATCGTTGATCGTAAAAGTGTGGGGCAACCGTACAGAATGCCAGTTCAGGGTAAAACAGAACGGTATGTATCATGCTGTTTACTCACGGCTCAACCGCTGCAAGTCCGTCATTATGAGCCGCCCCCGGCGTTCACTGTAGCCTGTAAAAAGAGAACCCGGAGGGACAGGGACCCGGCACCACTGACTGCTTTGTGGGGATCAACCGCCTGGCGTCAGCGTTCACGGTTTTTTAGCGCGGCAGACACCCGCTTCTTTACCTGCGCCAGAAACGCCTGCGCCGTCGTGTCCCAGTTCGCCGGCACAAATTCCCCTTTATAATGCGTCCTGAAATCCAGCTCGGTATCGTCGCACCCGTCCAGAAACAGCTCAATGTCTGCCAGCAGGGCGTGAAGATTCGCGTCGGGCATGTCGTGGATGTAGGCCTGAATCTTGGGTTCTATCTCATGTCCGGGTTCGGCCATTACGTAATCCTGACCGAAATAAACGCCGATAAAATTATCCAGTTCGCTGATGCTGATACGGTCCACTATACCTCCGGAAACGCAGTCAGAATAAAATAAGGTTTTCCATTAAATGTGCTGAAATCAATCACAACGCGGACGGAATAACAGGCAACGGTCTCCTGATTTGCTCTGCGCACCATGATCCCCGTCGGATGCGCAAACCTGCGGCTCAGCCGCATGCGGGCACGCATGCCGGGCGGAACGTTTTTCACCCACATCGTTATCTGATTTTTATTATCAGCCAGTACCCGGCTGATAACTGACTCAGCATCGCTGAGTGATTTAAAACTGCTGGATTCTTCAAGCCTGGGCTCTCTGACAAGCCTTTCGCGTAACTCATCCGGCGACTTTCCTATGTGCCGCTCAATGGTATGGCCACCGGGCGCGCGTCCCGACAGTGATTCATGCTCAGCAATTTTAAACCGCCCCGCGCGTACGGCGATGACCCGCTCTGCGCCGGCCGCCAGTGCAAACGCCATCGGTATGGCAATGTCGACGGTCAGACCAACCTTCATGGCGGTCTGGCGGTCAGCACCAAGTGATTCCGCCAGCGCGACGGCTGAATTAAAGGTATCGGTATTGACCAGCCTGCCGGTCCAGACCTGCCGGAGACTGGCCTGGATGGTATCCAGTGCGTGCGTTCCCACAAAGACGCAGCTGGCTTTGGTCAGCATAGTGGGCTCCGGCACCACACACAGAGCCCCGGCACCAAACATCTCCACGATCCCCCCCGCCAGTCCCAGCCCGCCGGACAGGCGGTTACCGGATGTTTCCCCTTCACTGACGCTGCGATCAGAGAGTACGGCCGCCAGCTGCACCGGAGAAAGCGCAATCCTCAGTCCCTGTCCGTCGTTCACAGAATCCTCCTTTTCGTAACCGCAACTTAATTTACTCAATTTATAACCGGCACTGCAGCAGGTCGCAAACCGGTGGCGCTGCTCCGTTTATCTTCGGGTGGCATTAAACAGCAGAGTTCCGGCCGTCGATTTCAGTACCATTGATAACCGGAGTAATGCCGGCACGGGTTTCAGAGGGGCTCCGCGCTGTCCACATCCGGAAGAATTTCCAGCTTATCGATAACGATCTGCATGACGTCAGCCATGCCCGGCGACCATTTTTCGGGTATGTCGAGCTCCGAGCGGAATACCCCCGCAAGCCTGCTCCGGGTGGTTTCGAGACCGGCATCGGCCAGCATGAGTACTGCTTCACCCAGCAGACGATATGCCTCTTCTGAATCCCTTCGTTCTGTTTCAGTAACCTGCATAGCACTTACCTCTCAGACGTAGCCGGACAGGCGAGCAGTGCGCAGCCTGTCCCTTGGATGCCGCGTCAGCGGCATGGAGGCGCCAGGAACTGTCAAGGACGGCTCAGATACCATCGGGCGCCGTAAGCCCGGCAGAGCCGGTTACAGGGCGGATGGTGGCAAAAATCCAACCCCTTCCTGCCAGACGCCGTTTAAGCAGCGGCCTGTCAGCAGCTTATCAGCCGGACGGTCGGAGACGAAAGAAAGAATCAGCGGCACTACTTACAGCAATGAAGAACTGACTAGTTACAACACCCATTAATCAGCCACTGCAGTTCCGGCCCTCCGGGCCGGGCGGCCGGGGCTGGTCAGTGGGGGCAACCGGGTTTCAGGTCCGGCTCGGGTTTGGCCGGGGAGGGGCATCGGGTTTCAGATCTGCGCGGTGTCTGACTACAGTGAATCCTTGATTGTTGTAACTAACTGCACGCGCCGGGGCCCGCGTCAGCGGGAGCTATTTTAAAGATTCTGAGCGGCGCGGACGCCTGCGGCCGCTGCAAGCGAAGGCCTCATTATTTATCTTCTGAGCGGCCGGACTGAAAACCTTATTTTCTTTTTGATTATTTCTTTACTGACCGAAGGTCAGGAATGTCTTGCGGGTAACCTCAGACTCATTTGCAGGTAAGGTTAACTTTCCGATTGCGGGTAAATGTGGATTAAAAAAAGCAGCACCGGAAACGGGTGTATTATTGCGGCGATCGTAGCCTGAATGGCATGCCGGCAGAACGGAAAACCGGGCATTCTGTACGCGGGACAAACGACTTTACCGCCAGTCAAGGCGGTTAACGTCGGGCGGGAAAACGTCAGTGAACGACGTCGGGAGGCGCGGGTTCGTAGCCGAGGCCCAGCTCCAGCTGGTTAAGATGCTGCCACACCAGGCGGTCGAAGCCGTCAGCGTCAAGGTTGATCAGTTCGTGGTTTGGCCGCGTGCGGATGAGCCAGCTGGCCATCGTGCTGCGCCGCTCATCGAGCGGAAGCCTGCCCAGTTTATTACGGCGCTTCTCACGTACGGCCTTTTCACGCCGGCTCAGAAGCGTCGCCATACGGGCTTTTTCATACCAGCGCCGGCGGGCGGCCCGGACGGAGTCACGCGTGCCGGGTTCAACTATCCCTTCCTCCTCAGCCTCAATGCGCAGGTTTCGCTGCAGCAGCAGCTTATCCATGTTGACGCCGCACAGCTGCCAGAAACGCTCGGTGAGAATTATATGGCGGGGCATCCAGTACTGTTCGATCGGGTCCCATTCAAGGTCAGGCATTTCGATAAGGCCAAATCGTGCCAGTTCCGGGAACAGACGCGACAGCCGGCAGGTCTCGACCCGGGTTTCGGGAATGACATTGCCTTCGCTGTCTTTCGGGCTGAGTTCGCCGGCCAGCCGGCTGACATTAACAGTCACGACCCATGTGGCCATGTCGGCGCGCTGAACAAGCAGGGGGAATATCGCATCAATAAGCGCACGCCGCTCCGGGCGAAAGTGCCGATCGCGGCCGGCAGCCTTACGGTACTGCGTGAAGTACGGATGGAGTGACGGCCGGAATCGCAGCTTCCATTCACCGCTGGCCCGGTCTTTCATGACCAGACGGCGCATGGCATGGCCAAACTCGCCAGGAAGGGGCCGATAGCCGTCAGGGGCGAACCAGCGGGGTTCAGGGCATTTGCAGGTGACATCATGATCGCCGCGGCGACGTCTGTCATTTTCTGAAGTCGGGCTGTTTAACCCGATTAAAATCTGGTCATTCACCCTGTCCCGAACTTATGGCGGACAGGGGTTGTCTTATGAAAAGCATGCGTTATAATCCTTCACAGGCCAGCGCCTGCTTTTGGACCCCCTGATTTCTGCCGCCTTCCGCCAAGTTGATGACAGATTTCGGGGGGTTTTTGCATTCAGAGCCCGGTGAAACGCGGACTCCGTACTCTGGACGTTTTTGCGGATACGTCCCATCCGGTTAATTCTTCCCCGCGCCGCGCATGTCCGGCCACAGGTTTGCTGCACACCCTATCGTTAACCACCACAGTAATCGATAAGGATCAAATAAAGATCGCCGCCCGGCGAATTCTGAAAAGAATACCCATCTCAACCACTTAAATCCAGCACAGTTTGTCCATATCACGAATCGTATGGATAAAAAAAGTTCACCGAAAAATTCTTCTGCGATCGTATTAACATTTATGAGCTGACTTAACCCAAATCACGCATCTGGCGGGATGGTGACACTGGAGGCGCGGGTACCGGGGCGGACTTTAGTCCGTATTCATAAGGGAGAGGTGGACTACGAACGCGAAAGATCTCATCACGTGACGACGGGCATGGCGGTCCAGGCTGAGGCGTACCGGAGCAACGCGAGGAACGAACAGCCTGAACGGCGTGGACGTCATGGGGTAAAGGTTCTGGCGGGATAGCCGATACTCTCCACGCGCCGGCAGTGAAACCATTCTGAGAATGCCGGCGTTGCTGCTTGCCCGGTTCTGCTCCGGGCTTTTTTTACCGGCCGGCGGCGCGATCGATGGCCTGCTGCAGAACCTGTTCGCTGACCACGCCCGGTATGACCGTGGTGTTCTGTGCGGTGGCGTTTTCTGCCGGCATGACAATAATGCCCGGCGTACCGGTAAGTCCCAGCATTTCCGCCAGCGCATCATTGCTCTCAATTATTCCATCGGAAGCGGCATTATCGTCGCCCGAAGAGGCACCTGCTCCGGCTGTCGCGGCCACCTTATCAATGTCTTCTGCTGTCAGTTTCCCTTCGTTATGCCCGGTCCGGTAAATGCCGTTGTGAAAGGCCATGTACGAATCTGCACCCTGCTTCCGGTAAATACTCAGGCCACGGCGTGACGCCTGCGCCGACTCCTGATAGCGCGATGCAAAGATGGTCCAGTCGCGGAAGGCAAAGCGCACGCCGGCGTTTGCGGTCATCACCTTTTCCATCACCGGTGCCATCATGCTGCAGGCGATACACTCATAGTCAAAGAATTCGGTCACGATGATCTCTGAGTCAGCCGGCCCTTTGACCGGCACGCCACCGAGCTGCATCAGCAGCCGGTGCGCCTTAAGCGCTGACTGCACGTAAGTCTGCTGCTGCATGGCCTGCTGGCGCGCCTGCAGCTTTTTACTTACATCAATGAGCACATCAGGATGCGCGACCAGATAGTCCGCCGCAATCTCACCGATGCGGGCCTGCTGTGCCGGGGTAAACGCTGCGGCATCAGCCGCGACGGACGGTGCTGAGGACAAAGCGGTGCTCATGGCCAGCGCAAAGGCGGCCATCTTCAGGGTCTGTTTCATGATTTCTCTCATATGCCGGCGTCGGGCCGGCTGAAGGTGAGGCGGCCGCACTGAATACGGCCGCACAGTGTATTAACGTTCTTTCTGAATGTGACGGGTAATCTCCGGGGCGGAGAGAGTTCTTTCCTGCTCACGCCCCCGCATTTCCGGTGGCAGACTCACCTGTGCCTGCCGGTCAAGCTCGCGTGCGACATCAGCCAGCGCCGCTGACGAAATATCCGGCTGAGCCGCTTTAACAGCAGAGCGCGATCGGCTGAGCTCCTCCTGCACCTCGCGGACCACCGCGGCCGGAACCACGCCCCCATTGCCAGCAGTGGCGGCCTGCCTGACGCTGTCCGGTATGCCGCTCGCTGACAACGCACCGAGCCCGGCGCGTACCGCCGCATCAGCAGAGGCTTCAGGCGTATCAGCCAGCGTCCGGGCAGCCTGCCGGACGAGCGCGCTGTAGTCCGGCTGCGATTCGCCCGGAAGGCGGGGCACCTTCTGCTCCATAACCTCTGCCACACTTTCTGCAAGCTGTACTGCCAGCGTGATCTTATCCATTCCGTCCCGGGCGGGTGGCGTTTCAGGCAGAGGGGTTCTTTCCATAAGGCCGCCGTTACTGACAGATTTTATTGCACTGCGCAGCGTATCCCGCTCATCCTGTTCCTTCTCTGTTCGCGGCAGAACAGCGAGCATCTCCTGCAGCTCCGCTTTCACCTGACTCAGCAGCGTGGCGTCCGGACGGCGCAGCTGATCCGGCTGGCCGCCTGCCACCTTCAGTAGCTGTGCGGACGGCAGCTGCCGGTCATGCACGATTAATACCCCCGCCTCCGGCTTTTCGCGCGCAGCGGCAAATCCCTGCGTAAGATCGCTGACGAGCAGAACCTCGCCGCTGCGGCTTTTCTGCAGCATGGCGGCCTGTGCACCTTCCGTTACCAGCTGTCGGGTCTGACCAGGAGTCAGTGACCCCTTATGGTGACGCAGCGGGGCCATCGTCAGGCCCGCCGCTTTGCCGTTACCGTCATACACCGGCAGAGCCAGATGGGGTTCAGGAAACTTTCGTGTCGGCGGGATAATGCGTGCCGTCACGGGGCTGCCGCTGAGGCCGGTCGACCGCAGGAACGCGCGGCCAATCGCCGTTTTCGATGCGGCCTGACCCATCGCCCAGATCCGTCTGGCCTGAGCGCGCTCCGGCTCCGGCATCAGAGCGTCATGCGCCGTGGCCGGCTCGTTTTTTCTGCCCCCGAGCGTCTTCGTCCAGCCTGCTCTGTCATCCGTTACAATCTGGACGTGGTCCTTCGCGCGTGAGACGTTGATATAAAATGCCCGCGCGCCGCTCATCAGCTCACGGGCGCCCACAACACCTTCCAGCGCCAGCGAGTACCGGGCGCTGGCACCCTGCGCGCCATAGCCGGTGACCGCCCAGCTGTAGTCCACGTGCCGGTCTGCCAGCGTTTTCGCCGGATCGATGACCTTCACCCCGCTGCCGTTACGCAGAACAATCTCACCATTGTCGCGCAGTTCATCCACCCGGTACTGTTCGTGTGCAGCATGACCGGCCTGCTTCTGGGTTTTACTGAGGCGGACGCTGTCACCGGTGCGCAGCTCAATTTCACGGGTTTCGAAAACCTCAATTTCCGTGGCGTTAAGTTCCTGCGACGACCAGAAATGCGTACGCCCCGCTTCATCCTGCAGGGTTATGCTGCCATTCTCCGGGTCAACGCCGGTGACCTGCAGGTATCGTTGATTGGCCATAACCACTTGGCCGGTTTCCCAGTCGTCTATGCGGTTAAAATCGTGCCGTCCGCCATTAATGCGGTCCAGGACAGGGACGATCCGGAACGTCTCGCCCAGCTCTTTTGTCATCACCATCGCGTTATGAATACCCTCATTGATGGCTTTACGGTCATCATGCAGCTGTACCATAATCATGGTCTGCTCCCGCGCCTCATCGGTACGGCTCATAAAGTCAGCCACAATGCTGGATACCGGGTCAGCTGACTGAACAATTGATCCGGAGGGATGAACCTTACCTGTCCGCCGGGGGACAACGTCTGGCGAGACCTTTTCAATGTTTCTCAGCGCCGCCGCGAAATCATTGCTGATGATGCTGTAAACCGCAGACTTCAGGTCCGTATCGCGCTGGCGCACGATTTCTTTCATCACCGCCACATCGATCGGGCTTCGCTCCTGCATCAGCTGGAACGGCGCACCGCTTTCGGGCGACTGCAGCTGCGCAACGTCCCCCACCGGCACCGCGCGGC